>NZ_JBPQTX010001473.1:0-204 GCF_051386555.1 Streptomyces sp. URMC 126 | reverse complement strand
AGACGGACCTTCACCGGGGCCGGATCAGAAGGCCACAAGCTCACGCTCGTACCCTCAGACACCCAACAGCGTGCCCGGCCCAGCCTCTTGAGATCCCGTGTTCCACGCCGAAGCAGTACTAACAGGCCCTTTTGAGACTGTGCCGAATAGTCAACGTTCCACCCATGAGCAACCGTACGAGACATTCGCTCGTAGTCGGCTATG
>NZ_JBPQTX010001472.1:0-228 GCF_051386555.1 Streptomyces sp. URMC 126 | reverse complement strand
GATCAACACCGAGTTCCTCGAGCAGGTCCGCGAGACCTGGCCGGACGACTACCTGCGGCTGGGTCGCATGTCGATCGTCGCCGAGTACCCCGAGCGCGGCATCCGGATGGCCTACCTGGCCACGGTGGCCGGCATCAAGGTCAACGGCGTCGCCGAACTGCACTCCCAGTTGCTGCGCGACAAGGTGCTCAACGACTTCGCCGAGCTGTGGCCCGACAAGTTCACCAA
>NZ_JBPQTX010001471.1:0-228 GCF_051386555.1 Streptomyces sp. URMC 126 | reverse complement strand
ACGACGTGCTGATCGACGGCACCGAGGGTCGCCACGCGGTCGAGGTCCTGCGGCTGTCGCCGGGGGAGCGGGTCCGGGTGGGCGACGGTCAGGGCGCCGTGGCCGAGGGCGACGTGGTGAGTGCCGGCCCGCAGGGCCTCCGGGTGGCGGTGGTGCGGCGCTTCGAGGTGCCGCCCCAGGCGCCGGAGTTCGTGCTCGTCCAGGCGCTGCCGAAGGGCGACCGCGGTC
>NZ_JBPQTX010001470.1:0-228 GCF_051386555.1 Streptomyces sp. URMC 126 | reverse complement strand
GCGATGGCCGCGCTGAACGTGCCGCGCAAGACCTTCTATGACAAGCTGACGCGCCACGGCATCCGCCCCGGCGATTTCCGCCGCCGCGACCTGCGCCGATCCCCTGATCCCGACGATCCGTCTTGACGGATCGACCCGCAGCCGACATGCGGGAACGGTCTGCCATCGAATTGAGAATACCGATGTCGAATCAAGCACTGCCCGCGGGATTGTCGGTCTATCTGATCA
>NZ_JBPQTX010001469.1:0-228 GCF_051386555.1 Streptomyces sp. URMC 126 | reverse complement strand
ATCTCCGGCCCCGCCGCCACCGACGCCCTCACCGGCGCGAACAAGTACACCTTCCGCTCCGGGCGCCAGACCTTCCAGGACGTGGCCACCGCCCAGCGGATCCTCGAGGCCCAGGAGAGCGGCGAGGCGGGTGAAGACGGCAAGAGCGGAAAGAGCGGCAAGGAGAGGAAGGTCGTCGTCCTGGCCCAGGACAACGCCTTCGGCCAGGCCAACGTCGCCGCCGTGGAG
>NZ_JBPQTX010001468.1:0-228 GCF_051386555.1 Streptomyces sp. URMC 126 | reverse complement strand
CCACGATGCGCATTCGGCGGTTGCGGTCGACGGTGAGGATGCTGGGCGTGTCCAGGAGGTCGGCGAGGGTGTCGATCCCGTCGAACGTCATGGCCGTGTCCTGGGCGGGTACGACGTGGTGTTCGATGCCGCCCAGGGCGCGGACCGTCCGCTCGGCCCAGTACACGTCGTCGCCGAGTTCGTCGTGGATGGCGGCGGTGTACGCCACGAGCTCGGTGCCACTGCGGG
>NZ_JBPQTX010001467.1:0-228 GCF_051386555.1 Streptomyces sp. URMC 126 | reverse complement strand
GCGCTGGGTGACCGATCGCCGGACCAATCTGCCGGTGCACTGCTGCGACGAGTCGCCGGCGTTCGCGGGCGAGGCGTATCTGAAGTTCCCGTTCGGCGTGGAGAAGCGGACCTACCAGTGGTGGGACAACACCCTCGGCGGAACCGTGCCGATGCGCTTCACGGACACCACCCGGGTGGCCGGCCGCGAGGGCTACCGCTTCACCGGTTCCGTGGCGCCGACCCGGAC
>NZ_JBPQTX010001466.1:0-228 GCF_051386555.1 Streptomyces sp. URMC 126 | reverse complement strand
CCTTTCGGCCTTTCAGCGCCGGGACCGTCATGCGCTTGCCCGGTACCGGCGTCGGCGTTGCCCGGCTGGTCGCCGTGTCGAGGGTGAAGGTGCTCAATTGAGCCAACCGCGCTTGTTGCTGTGATAAGCGAACCAGAACACGGTCCAGGTCACGGCGACAATGATGATGGGGACCAGCAGCATGTCCGAACTCATCGCTTCGCGCAGCGGCGCGTGCAGGAAATAGGC
>NZ_JBPQTX010001465.1:0-228 GCF_051386555.1 Streptomyces sp. URMC 126 | reverse complement strand
ATCATTGGGAGCGCGAAGGCGTTCTCGGCAATGTCCAGGTCGCCTTTCACAGCGCTGCGCCAACGCTGTTCGGCGTGAAGGAGTACGTCCCGGCGCTCGAGCAGACGATCGATCGCTACGGCGTCGAGACCCACTTCGGCAGCAACCTCATCGCTGTCGATGGTGAAACGCGGCTTGCCGCCTTCAAGTCCGAAAACACGGTGGAAACTCGCAGCTTCGACATGCTGC
>NZ_JBPQTX010001464.1:0-228 GCF_051386555.1 Streptomyces sp. URMC 126 | reverse complement strand
ACGTTGACCTATCTCGATGCCCAAGGAATTGCTTCCGTCCGGTTGCAATGGCCATCGACTCAACGGGACTAATTTATATGTCTTCGGATGCTTCTGGAGAGATTTACCTCATCTCCCGCGATGGACAAAGCTCTGGGGTAAAGTCTTCCTCTTCACAGGCACCTCCCGTATCCATCACCATAGCCACATCTGGTTCTGCCCCTTCACCAACGTCCACCGCTTCTGCTC
>NZ_JBPQTX010001463.1:0-228 GCF_051386555.1 Streptomyces sp. URMC 126 | reverse complement strand
GCGCTGGTGGGCATCGAGCTGGGTGATCCGGCCGAGTTGCACGGCCTGCTGGAGCGGATGCGCCGCAGTCGCATCACCGTCGAGCGGGTACCCCCCGACAGCCCCTTCTACCGGTTCCTGGTCTGACATGCACCTCTATGCGCCGCCCTCGCCGAAACTGGCCCGGCAGATCGTCCTGGACGTGCTCGTGGTGGCGTGGTGCATCGGCTGGTGGTTCCTCGGCCGGAC
>NZ_JBPQTX010001462.1:0-229 GCF_051386555.1 Streptomyces sp. URMC 126 | reverse complement strand
CTACGGGTGTCGCCCCGGCCGCCTGCCCTCTGAAATATATATCTGTCTCAAGATAGCCAGGTCCCACGACAGGACCGCCACGGGGTCCAGATACGCCTTTAGCGCTGTCGCCCCGAGGTCGGTCGTGTGGACCGCTGCCGCTGTCTGTCGGACGATGTGGTACTTCTATTCAATTAGCTCTGCCACAGCCGTCCGGGAGGCCGCGGCGCCCGAAGACCGGGTGCTCTAG
>NZ_JBPQTX010001461.1:0-229 GCF_051386555.1 Streptomyces sp. URMC 126 | reverse complement strand
AAATACTTGAGTTCGATGCGCAGGCCCTTCTGGCCCGCCAGCTCCTCTTCCGAGTAGCCGCGGATATAGCCTTCGCGCTGCAGCACGTCGAGGACGCGGGTACGCAGCTTGGACGCTGGCGTCAGGATCGAGTCCTTGCGCGCCTGCTGCCCGTTGCGGATGCGGGTGAGCATGTCACCCAGGGGATCGGTCATCGGCATAGGCTAACCCTTACCAACTCGACTTGGTG
>NZ_JBPQTX010001460.1:0-229 GCF_051386555.1 Streptomyces sp. URMC 126 | reverse complement strand
CTGCTATGACGACGTGCGTCAGGCCCCGCTGCTGTGTGACCGGGTTATCCCGGCTTTACAGCAGCAGGGCTTGCTGTAAACCTCACTCAGTCACCACGAGGGCGCTAGGTCTGCTCACTCCTCAGCTAGTGCGACGGCCGGCTTGATCGTGGCTCCTCGACGGCCTGGGATCACCGATGCCAGCCATCCGGCCAGCACGGCAACGAGGGCGACGATGAGCAGCTGCAAC
>NZ_JBPQTX010001459.1:0-229 GCF_051386555.1 Streptomyces sp. URMC 126 | reverse complement strand
AATGTAAAATACTCATAGCAGCCAATGACGCCAAAGTCCCCATCGAGAACACCCGGATAAGCGCGATTCACGGAATACTCCTGACTGAGGTGAGCCTTCAGCGCCTCTCCTTTTTGTATCCGGTAGCCCGAGATATCGACCTTGCCTGTAATCGGAACCGCAGGCTTTGGGCCATGGTCCGGGCAATGATCGTAATAGTGCGGAATCGAAACATAGTACAGATCAGGAT
>NZ_JBPQTX010001458.1:0-229 GCF_051386555.1 Streptomyces sp. URMC 126 | reverse complement strand
CTGGGTGGGTCTAGAATTACTGCATCGTAGTTTCTTTTTACATTTTCAATTTTTTCTAAGACATCTCCACATAAAAAATTTATATTCTCAATTTCATTTATTCTTGCATTTTCTTTTGCTTTCTCGACTGCTTCTGCTACTATTTCTATACCTGTAGCAGATTTAGCATGACTTGCCATCACTTGAGTGATGGTTCCTGTTCCAGAGTATAAGTCTAAGATATTCATAC
>NZ_JBPQTX010001457.1:0-229 GCF_051386555.1 Streptomyces sp. URMC 126 | reverse complement strand
ACCAAAAGAAATAACGATCAGCAAACGCGGGATGAAGGGCCTGCATATCTTTTCTCACTTCATGGTAAACCATTGTGATCGTAAGGCTGGTGAGTATTGCCAGAAAGGCCGTCAGCAAAAATTCCGAACTTGCTGAAACAACATAGCCCGCAGCGCAGATCATCACCCAGAGCAGGGAAGTGAAGCCTTCCACTCTTTCGCCGCCCGTATTGAAAACAAAGCCTTCTCC
>NZ_JBPQTX010001456.1:0-229 GCF_051386555.1 Streptomyces sp. URMC 126 | reverse complement strand
ATCAATGCCAATATGGTTTTGGAACTGCCGTTCGGTAAAGGAAAACGTTTCTTGGATCGCGGTGGGTTGGTTAATCTGATTTTCGGCGGCTTCCAGTTCTCTTCAATTGTTAATCTTAGTTCGGGACCGCCGCTGGCGATTATTGACCCGCGCGGCACGTCATCGATTGCTTTTGTATCGGGAAGACAGTCAGCCAGGAGCAGTTTGACCGGTGATGAAATTAAAGAAT
>NZ_JBPQTX010001455.1:0-229 GCF_051386555.1 Streptomyces sp. URMC 126 | reverse complement strand
CCCCGGGTGCGGCCGCTGTTCGCGCGCGGTGCGGATGATCCGGTCGACCTCGCCCTCCAGTTGGGCGACGGCGGCGCGGGTCTGTTCGGCGGCCGGTCCGTCGCCGAGCGAGGCAGCGTTGAGGCGCAGGACGGTCAGCGGGGTGCGCAGCCGGTGGGAGAGGTCGGCGGCCAGCTCGCGTTCCGCGGCCAGGAGCCGGACGACCTGGTCCGCCATGGAGTTGAACGCC
>NZ_JBPQTX010001454.1:0-229 GCF_051386555.1 Streptomyces sp. URMC 126 | reverse complement strand
CTCCGCCCCCGACCAGGCCGGTCAGCGGCGCCACCGCTCCGAGACCGTGGCCCTCTACCCGCCCGTCGACCCCGAGGCCGTCTGGCGCCCCTTCCAGCTCGCCTTCTTCCTCCTCGCCCTCGACGGCGTCGCCGACCCCGGTCACCGCGACCGCGGGACCACCGACCTGATCTGGTTTCCCACCGGCGGCGGAAAGACCGAGGCGTACCTGCTCCTGGCCGCGTTCACC
>NZ_JBPQTX010001453.1:0-229 GCF_051386555.1 Streptomyces sp. URMC 126 | reverse complement strand
TGTGTATAAGAGACAGGCTGAATCATGGACCAGACCGCGGCCGCCTGCTGCGCCGAGGGCCACGCCCTCCACCTCGACACCCGCGACCTCGCCCAGCGCCAGGTGCCGTTCGATCTCGCCGGGGCGGGCCTGCGGCTGCTCGTCGTGGACACCGGGGTGCGGCACGCGCTGGGGGACGGGGAGTACGCCACCCGGCGCGAAAGGTGCGAGGAAGGGGCGCACGCCCTGG
>NZ_JBPQTX010001452.1:0-229 GCF_051386555.1 Streptomyces sp. URMC 126 | reverse complement strand
GCTTCAGCGCCTCCATGTCGTCGCGCAGCCGTGCGGCCCTCTCGTACTCCATCTCCTCGGCGGCCCGGTGCATCTCCTGCTCCAGGCGGCGCAGGTGGGCGCCCGTGCGCCCGGCCATGAAGTCGCAGAACTCCTCGGCCAGCCGCCGGTGCTCCTCGGCGTCGACCCGGCCGACGCAGGGCGCCGAGCACTTGCCGATGTAGCCGAGCAGGCAGGGGCGGCCGATCTG
>NZ_JBPQTX010001451.1:0-229 GCF_051386555.1 Streptomyces sp. URMC 126 | reverse complement strand
CTGGAAGACCTATTGGCGCAGCCCCGGCGACAGCGGGGTGCCGCCGCAGTTCGACTGGTCGGGTGCGGCCAACGTCGCGCAGGCGACGCCGCTGTGGCCCCGCCCCGAGGTGATCGAATCGGGCGGCGAGCGCACGCTGGGCTATCATGACCGGCTGGTGCTGCCCATCGCGCTGACCCCGGCGGCCCCCGGCCAGCCGATGGCCGGGCAGGTCCAGCAGGACATGCAC
>NZ_JBPQTX010001450.1:0-229 GCF_051386555.1 Streptomyces sp. URMC 126 | reverse complement strand
ACCTTGGTCGGAGTTGCAGATCTCGGGCGGTCCGTATGTGGCCAGCGCTTCCTTCAGAGCCTCGACGCAAAAGCTCGCGTCTATGGAGTTCGACAGCCGCCAGCTGAGCACCTTGCGGCTATGCCAGTCCATGATGGCTACCAAGTAAAGAAACCCCCGGCGCATGGGGATGTAGCTGATGTCGGTGCACCAGACCTGATTGGGGCGGGTGATGGCCACGCCTTTGAGC
>NZ_JBPQTX010001449.1:0-230 GCF_051386555.1 Streptomyces sp. URMC 126 | reverse complement strand
CTGCTGGAATACGCGAAGCTCCATCAACATACAGAAGTATATCTTGACGGACCTTACGGTACTCTTGACGTGCTGGATGCCGTAGACAGTGCGTCTCATATCTGTTTTGTGGCAGGAGGTAGTGGAATTGCTGTCACATTTCCTTTGGCTTGGGCTCGAGTAGCTAAAGGCGCAAGCCGAGAAGACATTGCCAGTAGCCGAGTCGTTTATGAAAATGGAGTCAAGAGAAC
>NZ_JBPQTX010001448.1:0-230 GCF_051386555.1 Streptomyces sp. URMC 126 | reverse complement strand
AGCACCGTAACGGCCCGACGGCCACCATCACCGTGGCCTTCCAGGGCCACTACTCCCGCTTCGTGGACATGGCCCAGACCTGATCCCGCGCGCCGCCCGGGCCATGCGGCCCGGCCGGTGTCCCAGCCGTTGCCCGCTTCGCATGCCTGTCGCCCCCCTCGCCATCCACCCGTACGACCGATCCGCGATCGGAACACGATTGCGGTCCCTAGGGGTCCTAGGTTATACCT
>NZ_JBPQTX010001447.1:0-230 GCF_051386555.1 Streptomyces sp. URMC 126 | reverse complement strand
GTCTACGATCGTGAAGATGCGGCCTGGCCGGTCGATACTGCCGAGCTGGATGAGTTATGGCGGCAGAGAGTCAAGTTTGACCTGTTGAATCTGAAGCTGACTGGCAAAAAGCTGGATGAAGCGAAAGAGATCCTGGAAAAGCGTTACAGCAATACCCAAAAACGCTTAATGCAAACCAATAGCGAAGACGTGTTCCAGCTGGTGATGAATTCGTTCGGCCGGGCAGTGGA
>NZ_JBPQTX010001446.1:0-230 GCF_051386555.1 Streptomyces sp. URMC 126 | reverse complement strand
CCTCTACGGCGAGGGCGGCGACATGCTCGACGCCGAGGCGAAGAAGATCACCGTCGACGACGAGCCCGGTGCGAAGGCGTTCGAGGTGATGAAGGACCTGGTGGACTCCAAGGCCGCGATCACGGACACCACCAACGGCTGGGAGAACATGCAGAAGTCCTTCAAGGACGGCAAGGTCGCGATGATGGTCAACGGCCCCTGGGCCATCGAGGACACCCTCGCGGGCAAGC
>NZ_JBPQTX010001445.1:0-230 GCF_051386555.1 Streptomyces sp. URMC 126 | reverse complement strand
CCTTTGCGGAGTCAGCCCCATCGAGTACTCCTCGGGCCGGCGGCGCACGCGTCGGCTCAACTACGGCGGCGACCGTCAGGCGAACGCGGCCTTGCACCGCATCGTCTTCACCCGCCTGCGCCACGACCCGCGCACCCAGGCGTACTACGAACGCCGCACCCAGGAGGGCAAGACCCGACGTGAGATCATCCGATGCCTCAAGCGATACGCAGCCCGCGAGGTCTTTAACC
>NZ_JBPQTX010001444.1:0-230 GCF_051386555.1 Streptomyces sp. URMC 126 | reverse complement strand
CAGCAGCGCCAGGTCGCCCTCGCGCACCATCGTCCAGAACTCGGCGCCCTCGGCCGGGTCCGACAGCGGGATGTTCACGTTGCGCACGCCCGGCAGCTCCACGTCCGGGCCCTCCAGAGCCTGGTCGGCGGAGTTGCGGAAGTCGAAGACCGTGTGCAGGCCGAGCCGGGCGAGGAAGGCGGCGTCCTCCTCGGTGGCGTGCGCCAGGTGCCCGCTGCGGTAGAGCACGC
>NZ_JBPQTX010001443.1:0-230 GCF_051386555.1 Streptomyces sp. URMC 126 | reverse complement strand
CAGCGGGACGTCGTGCTTCTTCACGAAGCCCAGCACGTCGGTGTAGAAGCGCAGGGCTTTGTCCTTGTCGTCGACGAAGACGCTGGTGAGGTTGATCCTCATGGTGTGCTCTCCGGGGTGTCGGGCCTGAGCCATCGGGTCACGATGAGTTCGAGGGGTTCGGTGTTCAGGTCGTGGAACTTGTAGCGGCCCTTGCGCCGTGGAACGACCAGGCCGGCGGACTCCAGTAC
>NZ_JBPQTX010001442.1:0-230 GCF_051386555.1 Streptomyces sp. URMC 126 | reverse complement strand
CCCTCGGATCGTCCTCCGCCGGCTGCTTGTCCTTCTTCCGGCTTCGCTGCGGAAACCGGTTTTCCGTGTCAAAGGACTCGAAGATGGCTAACGTGTAACCCTCTTCGTCCTCGTCCCACTCGAAAGGACTGACGGTCCTGGACGGATTGAGCGCGGCGATGACACGAGGTTCGGAAAAACCTGACGCGTACAGCCTCGTCAGCCTGTACCAAGCACGCAGCGTCCCCAGC
>NZ_JBPQTX010001441.1:0-230 GCF_051386555.1 Streptomyces sp. URMC 126 | reverse complement strand
CAGCGGCGTCCACATGGTGCGCATCGGCATGGTCACCGGGCCGTCGGGCTGCTCGACGCGGACGTGCTCCTCCAACTCCCGCCATCCCAGGGACTCGTAGACCGGCATCCACTCCGGCCAGCAGAACAGCAGGCCGACGTCGGGGCCCATGCCGCGCGCGTGGTCCACCGCCGCGGTGACGACCGCCCGCCCCAGGCCCCGTCCGCGCAGCCCGGGCGCGACGATCACAC
>NZ_JBPQTX010001440.1:0-230 GCF_051386555.1 Streptomyces sp. URMC 126 | reverse complement strand
CTTCCTGACCTCACCTCAACAAACCGTCAGCGCCGAGACATGGCCGAGCGTGCCGCCCTCAACGCTCCCATTCAGGGATCGGCAGCGGACCTCATCAAACTGGCCATGCTCGCACCGACCAGAAACTTGCTGAGGCAGCTTTGACAAGCCGGGTCTTGCTGCAGGTTCATGATGAACTCATCCTTGAGGTTGCCAAGGGTGAAGAGGAGAAGGTTCGCGAGATCGTTACC
>NZ_JBPQTX010001439.1:0-230 GCF_051386555.1 Streptomyces sp. URMC 126 | reverse complement strand
CTCCGGAGCTGGTCTTAAAGCGCTGGCAATCGTTCCGATCTTTAGTAACCGGGGCAGATTGCGGGGCACGGTATTGCGCTTGTGATCTTGGTCTGATTCAAAATCGTATGGGCCTGTCATCGGATGATACCTTTGGGACGCTGAGCGCCGACAGTTTGCGTCGGCTCGTCGGTGATCTGTTGCGACGGCTTCAATCGCTTGAGGACCACGTGACCCACCTGGGCGATCAG
>NZ_JBPQTX010001438.1:0-230 GCF_051386555.1 Streptomyces sp. URMC 126 | reverse complement strand
AATACCCCAATAGGGTATTCAGCAGGGAGACCCTATTGCGTGAGGTATGGGGATACACCAACATCACCGATACTCGGTTGGTCAACGTCCATGTGCAGAGACTGCGTTCTAAGGTGGAGCGCAACGCGGACCATCCCCAGATGATCGTCACTGTTCGTGGCATCGGTTACCGCATCAACACCCCTGGGGAGGAAAGCTGATCACCCTGGCGGGGCGCGCCGGTCGTGGTC
>NZ_JBPQTX010001437.1:0-230 GCF_051386555.1 Streptomyces sp. URMC 126 | reverse complement strand
CAGTAAATATTTGCCACGGCAAGATGCGATTCTAAAAAGGATCAGACAAACAAGAATCTATACTTTTCAATAACATTTACAACGCAAAAAATTTATTGACGAATTTGGCACAGGCATTGTCAAACCTTCTGTATTCAAACGGATCATAATCATTATCATCATTAACGGATTGTGATTCCCCTTAAGACGCTTTTCAGTATTGATAACCACCGACATGAAACAAACAGGAC
>NZ_JBPQTX010001436.1:0-230 GCF_051386555.1 Streptomyces sp. URMC 126 | reverse complement strand
GATCCAGAGCCATCGCAATATGCCGCTTTCAGCCTTAAGCCTTGCGAACCGCGTTCACTATCTTCTGGGCGGCGTCGTCGAGGTCGTCCGCCGGGATCACGTTGAGGCCGGACTCGCGGATGATCTGCTTGCCCTCTTCCACGTTGGTGCCCTCGAGGCGCACCACCAGCGGAACCTGCAGGCCGACCGTCTTCACCGCCGCGATCACGCCGCGGGCGATGACGTCGCAC
>NZ_JBPQTX010001435.1:0-230 GCF_051386555.1 Streptomyces sp. URMC 126 | reverse complement strand
CGACGGGCCGGCAGCCGGCTCCGTCGCGGCGTCGATCGCCTACGCCGTCGCGATCTGGGTGGCGCACGTGCCCGTGGTGTACCAGGCCGCGCTTCTCGAGCCGGGGGCTCATCTCCTCCTCCTGGCGCTTCTGCTCGCCGCGAGCCTCCTCTTCTGGGCCACGCTGGTCGAGGTGCCCTCGGCCGGCGCTCGGGTGGCGATGGCGCTAGCCGCCATGGCGCACACCGGCC
>NZ_JBPQTX010001434.1:0-230 GCF_051386555.1 Streptomyces sp. URMC 126 | reverse complement strand
GAGCACGGCATCGCCACCGAGGCCTGGTCGCCGCTGGGCCAGGGCAAGGGCCTGCTGGACGACCCGGTGATCGCCGAGATCGCCCGCAAGCACGGCCGCACCCCCGCCCAGGTGGTGCTGCGCTGGCACCTCCAGACGGGGAACATGGTGATCCCCAAGTCCGTCACCCCCTCCCGGATCGAGGAGAACATCGACGTGTTCTCCTTCGTCCTGGACGAGGACGACATGAC
>NZ_JBPQTX010001433.1:0-230 GCF_051386555.1 Streptomyces sp. URMC 126 | reverse complement strand
GGCCAAAGCATGTCCTGGGATTTGAAGTTGGCCATTCAAGTCCAATCAATGTAAAAGCCCTGTGTCGCTTTGGACATGTGCTTGAAATAGGACGATTGTCCGTGGCACATGAACACCGGTTTGGCCGCGACGTATTTCAGGGTTTGATGCGTTGTGTGCTTGAGCAGGCGTTTCAGGTCGATGCAGCGTTTCTTGTCGTACAAAGTTTTGTATCGGTACAACCAGTGTAC
>NZ_JBPQTX010001432.1:0-230 GCF_051386555.1 Streptomyces sp. URMC 126 | reverse complement strand
CGAGTGCGCGGCGTCGAAGTACACCTTCGCGCGGGACGAGGCCGCCTTGAGCGCCTTGCCCGCGTAGGCCATCGACTCCCGGGTCCGGGCCTGCTGTTCGGCGCTCTGGCAGTTCGTCATCAGGGCCAGGACGTCCGGCTCGACGACGACGGCGGCCGGCCGGCCCTCCAGCCCGGCGGCCAGCTCGTCGATCCACTGCCTGTAGGCGGAGTGGCTGGAGGCCCCGCCTC
>NZ_JBPQTX010001431.1:0-230 GCF_051386555.1 Streptomyces sp. URMC 126 | reverse complement strand
CCTGTGTGGAGATGGTCGTCGAGGTGGTCTCCCCCGGGCACCGCGCGATCGAGCGCGACCGCATCCACAAGCGCCGCGCGTACGCCCGCGCAGGGGTGCCGGTGTACGTCCTGATCGACGACCACGACGGCCACGGCACCGTCACCGTGCTGACCTCCCCCTCCCCCGGCGAGGCCGTCTACGCCGCCGAGACCCGCGTCCCGTACGGGACCGAGGTGGCGATCCCCGAC
>NZ_JBPQTX010001430.1:0-230 GCF_051386555.1 Streptomyces sp. URMC 126 | reverse complement strand
CCGAGGGGCCGGCGCGGCCGGACGCGATCTCGTCGAGCAGGCCCTGCGCGGCCTCCGCGCTCATGCGGACCAGCGGGTCCTTCCGCAACAGGCCCTCGATGAGCGGCGCCAGGGGACCGGCCCGGCGCGGCGGCGGGGCCTCCTCCTGGACGATGGCCTGAAACGTGCTCAGGGGCGTGGCGCGGCGGAACGGCGACACCCCCTCCACCGCCGCGTACAGGGTCACGCCC
>NZ_JBPQTX010001429.1:0-230 GCF_051386555.1 Streptomyces sp. URMC 126 | reverse complement strand
CCTGCACGTAACCGGAGGCGTCGCGGAGGTCGAGGAAGACCACGCCGCCGTGGTCGCGACGGCGGGCCACCCAGCCGGCGAGGGTGACGGTGGTGCCCGCGTCGGACGCGCGCAGCGTGCCGGCGTCGTGGGTGCGCAACAAGGGAGAAGCCTTTCGAGCGGGAGGGAGGGGATTACCAGCGGTCGTGCACGTGGGCGCGGATGCGCTCGTCGTACAGCCGCTCGAGATC
>NZ_JBPQTX010001428.1:0-230 GCF_051386555.1 Streptomyces sp. URMC 126 | reverse complement strand
CAAGTACGGCCGACCCGTGCTGCCCGTGGTGCTGCCGCCGGGCGCCGACCCCACGGGCTTCGCGGTGGGCGAGGAGCCCTACCTCGGCGACGGCACCTTGTTCAACTCGGGCTTCCTCGACGGGCTCGACGTCGAGGCGGCCAAGCGGCGGGTGATCGAGGAGCTGGAACGGCGCGGCCTCGGCCGGGGCGAGACCACCTGGCGCCTGCGCGACTGGGGCGTGTCGCGGC
>NZ_JBPQTX010001427.1:0-230 GCF_051386555.1 Streptomyces sp. URMC 126 | reverse complement strand
GATCGGGGCTTTCAGCTCGCCGCTCGCGACCATTTCGTTTAATTTGAGTCCGGCGCGGGCGCGTTCGCCGTAGCCGAGCCAGCAGATTCTGGCGGGCAAGCCTTGAAATTCGACCTGTTCCTGCGCCATTGTCAGCCAGCGCGCGAGATGATCGTTTTCGGGGAAAAGATTCATTATCGCTTCGTCGGTTTTATAAATGTCTTCCTTTTCGCCCGAAAGCGCGACCCAGC
>NZ_JBPQTX010001426.1:0-230 GCF_051386555.1 Streptomyces sp. URMC 126 | reverse complement strand
ATCTACGAGATCGGCCGCGTGAACCGGCCCGATGCCTACAACCTGTTCTTCAACAAGCACCAGCCGCTGGTGCGGCGCTCGCTGCGCCATGAGGTGTCCGAGCGCCTGCGCGCCGACGGCAGCCTGCACAAGCCGCTGGACGAGGCGGCCGTGCGCGAGCTGGCCCGCGAGCTGGCAGGGCAGGGCGTGGAGGCCGTGGCCGTGCTGCTGCTGCACTCCTACCGCAATCC
>NZ_JBPQTX010001425.1:0-230 GCF_051386555.1 Streptomyces sp. URMC 126 | reverse complement strand
CCGCTGCTGCGGCCGATCCTCGGCCGGTATCGCCCGGATGCCCGCGTAGAGGGTGACCATCACCAGGGGGAAGGAGCACCACACGACTTCGAGCAGCACGAGGGCGAAGGCGCTGTAGCGGCCGTAGGTCCAGGAGTGACCGGCGAAGCCGCTCGCCCCGAGGGCCGTGAGCACGTCGTTGACCGGGCCGAAGTCGGGGTCGAAGAGGAAGACCCACACCGTGGAGCCGG
>NZ_JBPQTX010001424.1:0-231 GCF_051386555.1 Streptomyces sp. URMC 126 | reverse complement strand
GCCATGAGACCTTCGTTCCGATCCACGACGCGGCCATGGTGGAGGACCACCTGGAGGTGCCGTACTCCAAGGACCAGGTCAAGGGTGCGCCCCACGTCGACGTGGACCAGGGCGGTCACCTGTCCGAGCAGGAGGAGCGCCGGCTGTACGACTACTACGGCGTGGACTGGGGCGGCTACGGGCGGGAGGAGACCCGCCGCACCGGCACGGGGACGGCGGGCACGGCAGGTA
>NZ_JBPQTX010001423.1:0-231 GCF_051386555.1 Streptomyces sp. URMC 126 | reverse complement strand
CCCGTGGTGATGGTCAACTGGGAGTTCTTCGACAACCAGACGCCCGAGAGCGCCAGGAAGTTGGTGGACGACCTGCGCGCCGGGCGCGAGGTGCGGCCCACCCGCGGCGCCCCGCTGTGCACCTTCAAGGAGACCGCCCGCATCCTCGCCGGGTTCCCCGACGAGCGGCCCGGTGCCGTCGAGGAGAGCGGCAGCGCGGGCCCGGCGTCGCTGGCCGGACTGAGGCTGGCC
>NZ_JBPQTX010001422.1:0-231 GCF_051386555.1 Streptomyces sp. URMC 126 | reverse complement strand
CCCATGACCTGCTGGTGCCTGCGCTGGAGCAGGGCCGCCAGTCCGTGGAGCTGCGCCAGTGGCTGGCCCCGGTGCTGGGCGAGCGCGGGCGCTGGCTGGGCGCGCTCAATCCGCAATGGAGCTATGCCAGCGGCGTGGAGGAAACCGCCGACCCCGAACTGGTCTGGCAGGAGGGCTCGGTCGAGCAGCGCGTGGCCCTGCTGCGCAGCGAGCGCGCGGCCGATGCCGCCC
>NZ_JBPQTX010001421.1:0-231 GCF_051386555.1 Streptomyces sp. URMC 126 | reverse complement strand
CCCAGGAGGTGACCGGCCAGCAGTCGTTGAGCTGCCAGACGACCGCCCCGGCCGTCCGCGGCCACCAGGAGCGGAAGTGCTCGATGCCGAAGGCGACCGCGCGGGCCTGGTTGAGCTGGGTCGCCCAGTGCCAGTCCTCGAAGGTTCTCGGCTAGGGCAGGTGGGGTGCCATGCCGCGGGCGAGCTTGTCGTTGCCCTCCTCGGCCTTCTGGTGCAGCAGGAAGGCCGGCG
>NZ_JBPQTX010001420.1:0-231 GCF_051386555.1 Streptomyces sp. URMC 126 | reverse complement strand
GGTGTGGGACCTGCTCCAGGGGGTGCACGACCTGGACACCGCGCCCTGGCCGGCGGACATCCCGCCGGACACCGAGGACCCCGAGTGGGAGTTCGTCTTCGCCGGAATGCCGATGTTCGTCGTCGCGAACACCCCGGCCCACCGCAGACGCAACAGCCGCTACTTCGAGGACCTCGCGATCACCTTCCAGCCCCGCTTCGTCTTCGACGACATCTCCGAGGACTCCAAGCA
>NZ_JBPQTX010001419.1:0-231 GCF_051386555.1 Streptomyces sp. URMC 126 | reverse complement strand
CCTCCAAGACGTTCGGGTAGTAGTGGCTGATGAAATCGTGGACGACGCGCCCGTTGATCGTCAGCGTGTCGTAGAAGCCCTCGTGGCCCTCGATGAACTCCTCGATCGCCGCGGGCGCCCCCCGCGCGACGCCGGTGGCGTCGAGCACGCGGGCGAGCTCGTCCCAGCCGTCGGCCCGGTACGTGCCCGCGGCACCGGCGGCGGCGCGCGGCTTGACCACCAGCGGGAAAC
>NZ_JBPQTX010001418.1:0-231 GCF_051386555.1 Streptomyces sp. URMC 126 | reverse complement strand
AGTGGGAGCTGCTCAAGAAGTTTGAACTGCCTCTAGCTATGCCTGTCATCGTATCAGGAATTCGGACGGCAACGGTAATGATTATCGGGACAGCGACTCTAGCAGCCCTTGTCGGAGCTGGCGGACTAGGTTCCTTTATCCTTCTTGGAATTGGTCGTCGCAATGCCAGTCTGATCTTGATTGGAGCTATTTCATCTGCAGTTTTGGCTATTCTTTTCAACAGTCTCCTTA
>NZ_JBPQTX010001417.1:0-231 GCF_051386555.1 Streptomyces sp. URMC 126 | reverse complement strand
GCCTTGTACAGCGCGACGGTGGTCAGCGGCGAGCTGATCACGTGCACCCCGCCGGCCAGGGCGAGATCGGCGTCACCGGTGCGCAGGCCCTGGCAGGCGAGGTGGACCGCCACCAGCGAGGAGGAGCACGCGGTGTCGACGGCGATCGAGGGGCCGCGCAGGTCCAGGAGGTACGACAGCCGGCCGACCGCGGTGCTGTGGGCGCCCCCGGTCACGGTGTGCACATCGTCC
>NZ_JBPQTX010001416.1:0-231 GCF_051386555.1 Streptomyces sp. URMC 126 | reverse complement strand
GGGAACGCAGGAGGAGGGCGGCCCGTACGCCACCGTCCTCTTCCAGCACCGCTACGGCTCCGGCGCCGTCCACGCCCGCGAACTGCTCGCCTCCGGCGCACTGGGCGCCCCGCTCGTCGCCCACTGCCAGACCACCTGGTACCGCGACGCCGCCTACTACTCCGCCCCCTGGCGCGGCCGGTGGGCCACCGAGGGCGGCGGCCCCACGATGGGCCACGGCATCCACCAGAC
>NZ_JBPQTX010001415.1:0-231 GCF_051386555.1 Streptomyces sp. URMC 126 | reverse complement strand
GCTGGACGTCGATGTGCTGATCGCGCACGGCACGGGCATCCTGCCGGGGGATGTCCCCGCGCTCCGCGGCGGCGCCGGGCGCACGGCCGTCGCGACCGCCCCCAAGGGCTATCTCAAGTTCGGCTGGGGCACCACGCCCGTCAAGGAGCTGACGGCGGCGGGGGTCGCGGTCGGGCTGGCGACCGACGGCGCGGCGTCGAACAACTCCCTCGACGTCTGGGAGAGCATGAC
>NZ_JBPQTX010001414.1:0-231 GCF_051386555.1 Streptomyces sp. URMC 126 | reverse complement strand
GGGCCAGCGGCGCGCGCGGCACGCCATCGATGTGGTCCACGCGGATGCAGCGCACCCAGTGGCCGGGGGCGGCTTCGCGCAGCGGTGGCGCCTCGGCCGAGCACGCAGGCACGGCCACGGGACAGCGCCCGGCGAAGCGGCAGCCCGCAGGCGGGTCGATGGGACTGGGCGGATCGCCGGCCAGCCGGATGCGCCGCGCCGCGCGCTCGCGCCCGCCGCGCACCGTGGGCA
>NZ_JBPQTX010001413.1:0-231 GCF_051386555.1 Streptomyces sp. URMC 126 | reverse complement strand
ATCCACGGGCGCCCAGCCCGGGGTGCCGCTGCACAGCAGCCGGTATGACTTCAACGACGAGGTGCTGCCGCTGGGCGCTGCCCTGCACGCCAGCCTGATCGAGCAGGCCATGCCGCTGCCTTCGCAGGACGTATAGCGCAGGCGGAGCCGGTAAGCGGGGCTGTCCCTCGGTAGCAAGAAGGTGGGCCTTTACCGTTTCCAGGATCTCGTCGGACAAGGCTGGATTGGCGG
>NZ_JBPQTX010001412.1:0-231 GCF_051386555.1 Streptomyces sp. URMC 126 | reverse complement strand
ACCCACGCCACCGCCGAGAAGGCGGCCGACGTGCTGGGGGAGAGCGCCGCGGAGGTCGCCGTCGCCTCCACCGGCCTGATCGGCGTCCGGCTGCCCATGGACAACCTCCTCACCGGAGTCGAGCGGGCGGCCGGCGAACTCTCCGCGCACGGCGGCGAGAAGGCCGCCATCGCCATCAAGACCACCGACTCCGTGCACAAGACCGCCGTCGTCGAGCGCGCGGGCTGGACG
>NZ_JBPQTX010001411.1:0-231 GCF_051386555.1 Streptomyces sp. URMC 126 | reverse complement strand
GGACCGGTTGCGCGGGCGGGCGGCCTGCCGAGTCCGGGGGCGGCAACGCCGAGCTGAGAAGGTTGCCCGGTTCCGGCAATGAGCTCCGGCGTGGGCAAGTGCGGCGATGCCCCTGACCGCGGACGCCGCACGGATGTGCGGCGGAGTGAGGACGGGCCGGACGGAACGGATACGGCGACACGGCGGGGCCGCGTCGTCCGCCGGGCGGGCAGCCGCCGTGTGATCAAGGAT
>NZ_JBPQTX010001410.1:0-231 GCF_051386555.1 Streptomyces sp. URMC 126 | reverse complement strand
ATCTTATGCTGACCGTCACAGGGCTCCGTCCGCTCGTTCCCCAGTAGCAGCGCTCTCCCGCTTCGTGCCAGTCCCACCCCGTCACATCGTCCCTTCGATTTACGTTTCCAGTCTCGACTCTCTTCTCCCTCGTCGCCGTTTGGATCTCGAATATCCTCTCCATACCTAGGCTATATCAATTCACGACAATCTTAGTTGGCCAGCCAACTCACCCCGGGGACAGTAGATTCC
>NZ_JBPQTX010001409.1:0-231 GCF_051386555.1 Streptomyces sp. URMC 126 | reverse complement strand
CGCCACCCCGTGCGGAAATCCCCGGCGGGGCGTGCGACAGAAAAATTACCGCAGATCTTCGCCAGAGCCGAATCCGGGGTCCCTCTTCGTGGAATCGGGCCGGAATCCGGCCCCGTCATTGACGAAACATACGGAGGAGTGCATAGTTATACCCATCAGCGTATGCACCTGTAAGGAGAAACCCGTGACCGAGCGCGTCGTACTCGCCTACTCGGGCGGCCTGGACACCTC
>NZ_JBPQTX010001408.1:0-231 GCF_051386555.1 Streptomyces sp. URMC 126 | reverse complement strand
GTGGTGCTCGTCCGGGGCCGGGTGGCCGTGGGCGCGGGTGTCACCGCCGCCGTGTTGGGCCGCCATGTGCTCTCGCGCCTCCTCACTCCACCCCGGGTCCGCAGCACTCCCGCCCGCCGTGGCCGGACCGCCGGTGGCGGCGGGTGCGCTTTTTCACAACGCCATTGTTGCGTAATTCCGGGGAGGCGGGCAAGCCGCGCCCTGACCGGCCCGGATGGGATGCGTCACGTA
>NZ_JBPQTX010001407.1:0-232 GCF_051386555.1 Streptomyces sp. URMC 126 | reverse complement strand
CATTCTGACACCGCCGGGACGACGATGAGGATCGAGCCTGCCAGGCTCACCGACGCCAAGGTCGCCTTCGGGAACCGGGTGCTGTGGTCGGGACTCAATCTCATTGTCGAACCCGGCGAATTTATCGCCGTTCTGGGCCCCAACGGGGTGGGTAAGACCACCCTGTTACGAGTCCTGTTAGGGCAGATTCCGCTAACGGCCGGGACCGCTATGGTCGCTGGCCGTCCGGTGC
>NZ_JBPQTX010001406.1:0-232 GCF_051386555.1 Streptomyces sp. URMC 126 | reverse complement strand
CACGGGGACGGCGAGGACCATCGCGATGATCGAGCTGACGATCGTGCCGTAGGCCAGGACCGCGATGCCGAAGACCGGCGGGTCGGCGTTGGCGCTCCACTCGAAGGTGGTGAGGAAGTTGCCCTCGTTCTCGGCGAGGGCGACCAGGGTGCGCCAGGTGAGGAAGACCGCGATGGCGGCCATGATCACCAGCAGCGCGATGCCGGAGCCCCGGGAGAGGCCGAGGAAGATC
>NZ_JBPQTX010001405.1:0-232 GCF_051386555.1 Streptomyces sp. URMC 126 | reverse complement strand
ATTCTTACCGGTATTGTGCAGCGCGCCGGCGGATTCCACTGGGCATTCGCACTTGCCGCTATCGGTATGTTTATTGGCCTTATGCAGTATCTTCTGTTAGCGAAGAGCACTATTGGAAATGCCGGACGGGAAGTTCCCAACCCGCTACCGCGTAAACAGAAATGGTTGTCTCTAATCGGTCTTGTTGCCGGTATCCTCATCATTTGGGGCGTATTCGCAATAGGATGGGTGA
>NZ_JBPQTX010001404.1:0-232 GCF_051386555.1 Streptomyces sp. URMC 126 | reverse complement strand
GTCCACCACCATCAGGCCCACCGTCATCAGCCGCGCGCCGGTCTCCGGGTCGGTGGCGATCTCACCGGTCCGCCGGTTCGCGATCTTCGGCTGCGGCGCGGTCGCCACGATCACCGCAGCGGTCGACAGGTCGATCTTGAAAGACGCCATTACGGCTCCCTCGAACGTAACTTCCGCAAGGAGGTCACCTCACGGGAACCTCCTTAAGGAGGTCTCTGTAGGGAGTGTGAAC
>NZ_JBPQTX010001403.1:0-232 GCF_051386555.1 Streptomyces sp. URMC 126 | reverse complement strand
CCATACCATCTTCGGCAAGAAGATCCCCATTGAGGCCGGCTCCGCGCTTCCGCTCCACTGGGCGATCAACTCGGTCAAGAAGGGCGGGATCGTTTCGGTCGTCGGGGTCTACGGGCCCACGGGCAACATGATCCCCATCGGGAACGTCGTTAACAAGGGTATCACCATCCGCGGCAACCAGGCCTCGGTGAAGCGGCTCCTGCCCCGGTTGATCGAGCATGTGCGCGAGGGC
>NZ_JBPQTX010001402.1:0-232 GCF_051386555.1 Streptomyces sp. URMC 126 | reverse complement strand
GGACGTGTTCGAGACCGAGCCGGCGACAAACTCGCCGCTGTTCGGAACGCCCGGGTTAGTCTCCACGCCGCACCTGGGCGCTTCGACCAGCGAGGCGCAGGTCAATGTCGCGATCCAGGTGGCGGAGCAGATGAGCGACTTCCTCCTGCTGGGCGGAGTCACCAACGCGATCAACATGCCCTCGCTGTCGGCGGAGGAAGCGCCGCGGCTGAAGCCGTACATGGCGCTGGCC
>NZ_JBPQTX010001401.1:0-232 GCF_051386555.1 Streptomyces sp. URMC 126 | reverse complement strand
ACCCCTTCCTGGGCAGCTACCTGCTGGCCGAGGCGGTGGACGCGGCGGGCGCCGACCTGGCCGTCCACGGGCACGCCCACGCGGGCACCGAGCACGGTATTACCAGCGGCGGTGTGCGGGTGCGCAACGTCGCCCAGCCGGTCATCCGGCGCGCCTTCGCGGTGTACCACCTGGAACCCGGCGCGGAACGCAGGGCCGGGGCGCTGGCCGAGGCCTCCCGCTGACCCTCCGG
>NZ_JBPQTX010001400.1:0-232 GCF_051386555.1 Streptomyces sp. URMC 126 | reverse complement strand
CCCACAGGGCGAGCGCGAGTTCCGCGCTCTCGCCGCCCGTGACCCACGGGTTCGGCAGCACGCAGCGCACCCCGAGGCCGGGCACCACGAAGTCGTCCCACCGGGAGTCGATGCGCTCCCTGGCGGCCGCGCCGGTCAGCGCCCCGCCGAGGATCGGGTAGTACCAGTCCATGGAGTAGCGGTCCTTGTCGAGGAACCGCTCGGGGTGGTGGCGCACGGCGTGGCCCAGCGC
>NZ_JBPQTX010001399.1:0-232 GCF_051386555.1 Streptomyces sp. URMC 126 | reverse complement strand
TGCGAGCGGCGGGGCCGCTCGATCGTCTACGCCCTCTACGACCACCACGTGGCCGAGCTGCTGGACCAGGCGCTGTTCCACGTCGAGCACCTGCGCCTGGGGCTGCGGGACACCCCGCACGACGCGGCGGCCACCGGGGAGCGGGTCACCGCGCCACGGTGACCCGCCACCGTACGGGCCGTGCGATCACCGGCACCCCGCTCTGTACCTACTGGTATGTACACTGATCGCA
>NZ_JBPQTX010001398.1:0-232 GCF_051386555.1 Streptomyces sp. URMC 126 | reverse complement strand
GTACCCGCAGCCGCCCGCTTTGTCACATCCCACGCGGGGCGTAACGTAACGTTCGCCTATCTTTGGCGTGCGGTAACGGTCCATCCGACGAGTTGCAGGCGTACACTACCCGCCCTTCGGCCGATGGCCTAAATCCGATCCGGCGCAGCGGCACCCACCGCCGCCACCGCTCGTCTGACCGGTACCCGCAGCAGCAGGATGAAACCCAGAACGAAGAAGATCACCAGAGAGA
>NZ_JBPQTX010001397.1:0-232 GCF_051386555.1 Streptomyces sp. URMC 126 | reverse complement strand
GTTCGTGGACGCCGACCCGGTCGCGTCCCGGCGGCCGGCGCGGCAGGGTGACGTCGTGCCCGCTCCGGCCGGAGCCGAGGAGATCCTCCGCCGGGCGACGGAACGGGCGCTCCCGGCCAGAGCTCCGTGTAACCCCAGGACCCCGCGTCCCGCACCGAGGGCAGAGCGCGCCGGATGGCCGGGAGACGCGGTCCCCACGCATCTCGACGGCATCCCCTCCCCCGGGGGGGGG
>NZ_JBPQTX010001396.1:0-233 GCF_051386555.1 Streptomyces sp. URMC 126 | reverse complement strand
CCTTCCCGGCAGCAACCCCCTCAAGAACCTCCCCCACGGCAAACAGGAAGATGACCAGGGATGCTTCTTCAGCAGCGCCGATGACCAAGGCACCGGTAGCAGCAATGGTCATCAGCCCCTCGATGGTGAAGGGTTGGCCCATGCGCAGCGCCTCGAAGGCGCGTTTTGCCACCGGAACAAGGCCGATCAGGCAGGCGGCGACAAAGGCCCAGGAGCCGGCCTCTGCCGATGTC
>NZ_JBPQTX010001395.1:0-233 GCF_051386555.1 Streptomyces sp. URMC 126 | reverse complement strand
CACCTGCCGTATCCGCCCGTCCTCGGCGAGTTCGATCACATCGAACCCGGCGACGGGCGCCGACCCGTCGGAGTCGGACACCAGTTCCCAGCGGAACCGGGCGATGTCGTGATGGCCGTCGACCTCCCCGGCGAGCCGGAACGTGAACCCCGGGAACCGCGCCCGGGCCCCGGCGATGAGCGCGGTGACGCCGTCGTGCCCGCCGACCTGGGCGAGCGGATCGGTGTACCCGC
>NZ_JBPQTX010001394.1:0-233 GCF_051386555.1 Streptomyces sp. URMC 126 | reverse complement strand
ATTCAGCAGCCGGCTGATGGGCCCGCGCCGGAAGCTGTTGACGGGGCAGGCGCCCAGGCCGAGGGCGTGGGCGGCGAGCAGAAGGTTCTCGACGGCCATCGCCACACAGAGTTTGCTGGTGTGGTAGAGCTCCGAGGAGAACTTCTCCGACTGGGCCCGGTCGACGCAGGCGACGACGGTGAGCGTGGGTGTGCCGATGATGCCCGGGGAGAATGCCCTGACGCGCCGTAAAC
>NZ_JBPQTX010001393.1:0-233 GCF_051386555.1 Streptomyces sp. URMC 126 | reverse complement strand
CCCGGATGCCAGCCGATCAGGTGCCGCCAGCGCAGCGGCGCCCCGGCCAGCGGACGGGTCACCACGCCCGGGGCCGGCGGGAACGTCGCCCGGCACAGTCCGACCGCCCGTCCCACCTGCACCAGATGGACGCAGGAGGCGGTGTCGGTCTCGTAGACGCGGGCGGGGGTGAACCCGGCGCGGGCGCAGACGGCGGCGAAGCAGTCCGCGAAGCAGCCGTCCCCCGGCACGTC
>NZ_JBPQTX010001392.1:0-233 GCF_051386555.1 Streptomyces sp. URMC 126 | reverse complement strand
AGCCGCGCCCGCAACCGCGCCACTACCAGTTGCGCGCCGGCCTCGTCGCACTCAACCAGCAGCACCGCGATACGCCCCGGCGCCAAGTGCGCCGCAAGGTCGCTCTTGCGGCAGGCCAGCGGCACGATCGCCGCAGCCCGCTTGGTGGCCAGCGCCCACGCCGCGCGCGCATCGGCCGCATCGGGCAACACCGGCTGCGACACTTCGACGACGACCGCCGCGGTCGCCAGCCC
>NZ_JBPQTX010001391.1:0-233 GCF_051386555.1 Streptomyces sp. URMC 126 | reverse complement strand
ACTCTGGCCATTACGGCGACCATCGTGTGCGTTCCTCTGGGTGGCATGCTCGCCGGAGTGTTCGCAAGCTTCGTTCTGCCCTCGTTCGGCTGGCGCGGCCTGTTCTGGCTTGGTGGTCTGCTGCCGCTCGCTCTCAGCGTCGTGCTGTTTTTCCGATTGCCGGAATCTCCCCGCTTTCTGGCGCATCATCATGCCCGCTGGCCCGAGTTGATCAGCCAGCTCGGCCGCATGTC
>NZ_JBPQTX010001390.1:0-233 GCF_051386555.1 Streptomyces sp. URMC 126 | reverse complement strand
CTTCCGGCCCCGGGCCCGTCAGGCGCGCGGCAGTGGTTCGGCCGGGCCGCAGGGCCCGGCGAGGCGGGCGCCGGCACCGGCAGGGTGATCCGCGCGGCCCGGCCGGTACCGCCGCTCCGGGCCGGTGAGCGTTCGCCCGCGAGGAGCGCCCCCATGGCATGGGCGGGGGAGAGCTGCGGCGCGTGGTCGCGCACGGAGATCGTCAACCGGTCGAGGAGCAGCGCGATCTCCAC
>NZ_JBPQTX010001389.1:0-233 GCF_051386555.1 Streptomyces sp. URMC 126 | reverse complement strand
CCTACGTGCTGGCGCTGGACTCCTCCCTGCACTGGGAGGTGATCGCCGTGGACAGCCAGTTCGGGATCTCCGGCTCCGGCGCCTACAACCTCAACATCACCGGACGCGGCAAGGTCGCGCTGATGACCTCCGGCCGGCCGCTGGCGCTCCGGATCACCCCGGAGCGGTACGTCAGCGCCGACTCCGACGCAGTGGTCGCCTGGTCCAGCTCGCTGCGGGTGCAGATGCAGGCC
>NZ_JBPQTX010001388.1:0-233 GCF_051386555.1 Streptomyces sp. URMC 126 | reverse complement strand
GCTCGGGCCCGCCGCGGTCGACCAGGACGTCATCAAGGCGGCCGTGGTCGTCGAGCTCACCCACGTCGCCAGCCTGTACCACGACGACGTCATGGACGAGGCCCGGATGCGGCGCGGCTCGGCCAGCGCCAACTCGCGCTGGGGCAACACCGTGGCCATCCTGGTCGGGGACTTCCTGTTCGCCCGCGCCTCCGACCTGGTGTCCGAGCTCGGATCGGAGTACGTCTCCATCC
>NZ_JBPQTX010001387.1:0-233 GCF_051386555.1 Streptomyces sp. URMC 126 | reverse complement strand
CCATCACTCAACGCGACGCCCTCACTGATCGGCCCGTTTGTCCGCAACCACCACGGCGAAGCCGTAATTCGATACCTGCCCTGTGAGGTCACGTTGGTCCGATAGGCAACGGGTACCTAACTAACCTGGGTGTAGAGGACCGGACTGGCCTGGGCAGAGGACCGGCATTGCGTCTGTGCGGCCCCATAAAAGCCCTCTGGGCCCCAAGACTTCCGTGTCACCGGGACCTACAC
>NZ_JBPQTX010001386.1:0-233 GCF_051386555.1 Streptomyces sp. URMC 126 | reverse complement strand
CAGGCTCGGCGTGTAGTGGGTTAGGACCTCCAGGCCCGGTGTGTTCGGCGTGGCGCGGGGCAGCAGGCTGCGCTGGAGGGAGAGGACGTGCTCGCGCTCGCGTCCGTAGAGGCGGGCGTTGTCGATGAAGACCGCCGCCTTGGAGGCCAGCTCCGTCGCCAGCTCGACATCCGCGCGGGTGAACGGGGGGCTGCCGGGGCCGCGGATGAAGTCGGCGACCCCGAGCAGCACAC
>NZ_JBPQTX010001385.1:0-234 GCF_051386555.1 Streptomyces sp. URMC 126 | reverse complement strand
CTGCTGCGCTGGCCGGCGCGCGAGCTGGCGCACTCGCTGCTGAGCGCCGTCTTCGCGGGCCACTTCCGCTTCCTCGCGCCCCTGGTGGAGGAGCATCTGGGCGTCCCCGAGGCGGACTTCTGGTCCCTGGTGCGCGCCGAGGTCGGCCGCTACCACGACCGCCATCCCGAACTCGCCGACCGGTTCGAGGAGTTCGGCCTGCTCGCGCCCTCCTTCGACCGGGTCGCCCTCAAC
>NZ_JBPQTX010001384.1:0-234 GCF_051386555.1 Streptomyces sp. URMC 126 | reverse complement strand
CTGTACATCTTCCAGGACAAGGTGAACTCCGACATGCACTAGGTGAACCGGTGGCCGCGCTGGAGCTGCCACTGCGGGCGGCGGGGCAGGGGGTGTGCCGGGCCGCGTCCCTCCAAGCATCCCAGGACCGGACCCACCTTTGCGGATGATTTCTACTGGAACACAGGACAAAGGAGTCACAGTAAACCGACGGGATCGCCGGCCTGGAAGTTCACTTCTTGCATCCCTTACTTT
>NZ_JBPQTX010001383.1:0-234 GCF_051386555.1 Streptomyces sp. URMC 126 | reverse complement strand
ACACAGCTTGACGCCAGCATCTTCCACGACAAGGTCAAGAACCGCTATGTCTTCGGCTTTCCGCCCAATGTCCCGCCCCCGCCGCAGTTCATCAACCTGGGCGGCTACACCATGCGCGGCATGGAGCTGTCGCTGCGCCAGGCGCTGGGCGGCGGCTGGTCGGGCTTTGCCGGCCTGACGCTGCTGGACCCCAGCATGGACAACCTGCCCTACAGCCCGCGCCGCGCGCTGACG
>NZ_JBPQTX010001382.1:0-234 GCF_051386555.1 Streptomyces sp. URMC 126 | reverse complement strand
GAACACGGCCGTGAACCCGGCCAGGAACAGCAGCGTCCCGCCCAGGATGCGGCCGCGCCGCGCCTCAACGAGGTCCGCGCCGCTGATCCCGGTGACGTAGGACAGGTAGCCGGGCACCAGCGGCAGCACGCAGGGAGAGAAGAACGACACCGCGCCGGCCAGGGCGGAGATCGGCAGGGCCAGCAGCAGCGACCCGGTCAGCACGGTGGTCTCCACACCGGCGGCGACCTGCAC
>NZ_JBPQTX010001381.1:0-234 GCF_051386555.1 Streptomyces sp. URMC 126 | reverse complement strand
ATCGGCAACCTGCTGGGTCTGGCCGCCCTCGCGCTCGGCTGGCGGCGCCCGATATGGACCTGGCCGGTCCAGCTCGTCTCCGGCCTCGTCCTCATCGGCGCCTACGCCTCCGCGCACCTCAGCGGCGGCGTCGGCAAGCAGCTGCTGGTGATCGTGGTCGCGCTGTGGGGCTGGCGCCAGTGGGTGGGCGGCGAGCGCACCGCGCGGGACGGCGGCATCGCCGTCCGCTTCGCC
>NZ_JBPQTX010001380.1:0-234 GCF_051386555.1 Streptomyces sp. URMC 126 | reverse complement strand
CGCGCGTACGGCATCCCCTTCCCCAAGGAGAAGTTCGCGCGGCTGGAGGAGCAGCTGGCGATCGTCACCGGGCTGTGGGCCACGGAGGTCGGCGGCACCTTCGACTTCGACGGCGCCTACTACCAGCTCAAGGACTGCCCGGCGCTGCCCAAGCCCGCACAGCCCACGGTGCCGCTGCTGATCGGCGGCCACGGCGCCACCCGCACCCCGCGGCTCGCCGCCCGGTACGCGCAG
>NZ_JBPQTX010001379.1:0-234 GCF_051386555.1 Streptomyces sp. URMC 126 | reverse complement strand
CGGGCGAGGAGGTCACGGCCGCCGACGCCGAGGTGGAGCGGCGCATCACGCGTGTGCTGCGGGAGCACGCGCCCGGCATCCCGGTCGTCGGCGAGGAGACGGACCGGGAGGAGGGGGGTTCGGTGCCGCCTCGCTGCTGGCTGCTGGATCCGATCGACGGCACGATGAACTTCACGCGAGGCGCCCCGCTGCACGCCGTCTCACTGGGGCTGGTGGACGGCGGCGAGCCCGCGC
>NZ_JBPQTX010001378.1:0-234 GCF_051386555.1 Streptomyces sp. URMC 126 | reverse complement strand
GCCGCCACCGCAGCAGCGGCCACGGCCGTCTTGCCCGACGCCGAGCGCAGCCTGGCTGCGCCGGCCTTGCCGGTCTTGCTGGTCTTGCCCGTTGCAGGCTTGGCGGATGCCGTCTTGGAGGCCTTGGCCGGCTTGGCGTAGGCCGCCGTGCCGAACGACATCGTGGACAGAGCGGCCAGCAGCACGGCCACGCCGGCGGCCCGCGCATGCAGGCGCAGCAAGCCGGCGGATGAC
>NZ_JBPQTX010001377.1:0-234 GCF_051386555.1 Streptomyces sp. URMC 126 | reverse complement strand
CACCACTACACCCGTTACCTGGGCGATCTGTCCGGCGGCCAGATCATCCGGGGCAAGGCCGAGAAGGCCTGGGGCTTCGCGCGCAAGGGCGACGGTGTGCGCTTCTACGTCTTCGAGGGGATCGACAACCCGGCCGCGTTCAAGCGCGAGTACCGGGCGGCGCTGGACGCGGTGCCGGTGGACGACCTGGAGAAGCAGCGGATCGCCGAGGAGTGCCGGCGCGCCTTCGCGCTG
>NZ_JBPQTX010001376.1:0-234 GCF_051386555.1 Streptomyces sp. URMC 126 | reverse complement strand
CCCCGAAGGGTGCGGGCCCTGTCGTGTGCGCGCGCCCGTACGGCCGCAGGCCCGCGCCCGTGCGTCCCTGGTTCCGCGCCCGTGGTCCGTGTTCGTTCGCGTGTACGCCGCCCGCCTCGCGTGTCGCCTCCTCCACGCGCCCGTCGCCCCTCGTCAGGGCCCCTGCGCACCCCCGCGCCGGGCCCCCGGGCACCGGATTCGAAACTCCCCGGCGCGCTTGCACTCTCAGGGTGC
>NZ_JBPQTX010001375.1:0-234 GCF_051386555.1 Streptomyces sp. URMC 126 | reverse complement strand
CTCCACCACCAGGTCCAGCTCGGGGCAGGAGACGGCGAAGTCGTCGCGCAGCGAGGCGTGCCCGGCGGTCAGGACCGGGCCGATCGAGCGGGGGTCGCCCGCGTCGAGGAGGCCGACGACCTCCTCCACCCGCCGGTTCTCGGTGACCACATGGCGCACCAGCGGCCGCAGCACCGGATCGGCCAGCCCGGTCAGCGCCGCGTCCAGCTCCCCGTACGGGACGTCGCGCAGGGC
>NZ_JBPQTX010001374.1:0-234 GCF_051386555.1 Streptomyces sp. URMC 126 | reverse complement strand
ATGTTGGAGTTGTCGCCGCTGGAGACGGCCGCGAAGCCGTCCGCCCGTTCGATGCCGGCCTTGACCAGCACCGTCCGATCGAAGCCGACCCCCTTGACCGTCTTGCCCTGGAAGGTGGGCCCGAGCCGGCGGAACGCGTCCTGCACCGCGTCGATCACGGCGACCGAGTGACCGCGCCGCTCGAGGCTGCGGGCCAGCGACGACCCGACCCGTCCGCAGCACATGATCACGATG
>NZ_JBPQTX010001373.1:0-234 GCF_051386555.1 Streptomyces sp. URMC 126 | reverse complement strand
CTTCTCCACTTCGAGTCAGAGCAGGTGGCCGACGGCCACGACTTGCAGCCAGCGAGCAACTACCGGCTCCTGCGTGTCACTCGCTGTGGCACCGACGCCTTGGAGAAACATGTGCGCAAAGGCGCCGCACCGGTGCTGGTGGTCGATCCACGCGCCGGCCACGGCCCTGGCATCGGCGGCTTCAAACGCGATTCTGAAGTTGGCATGGCACTGCTCGAAGGCCATCCCGTGTAC
>NZ_JBPQTX010001372.1:0-235 GCF_051386555.1 Streptomyces sp. URMC 126 | reverse complement strand
CCATCATCCAGTACTTTTTTCAATGCCTCATCTAAGCCTGGCTCGTAAATCGGCGAGATGCCTTGGCGCAATTTTTCTACTTTGGATGCAACGAGGTCAATACCAGTCACCTGATGACCGTTCATAGCAAGGGAAACAGCAGTCGTCAAACCTACATAACCGGTCCCAATAACGGCAACTTTCATTCCTTCACCTCATCATTTTTTCGACACACGCAAATAGAGTTCTTCTAGCC
>NZ_JBPQTX010001371.1:0-235 GCF_051386555.1 Streptomyces sp. URMC 126 | reverse complement strand
ATCATGTGCCGCGCGAGGTCGGCGATCGAGCGCGGCAGCGCGCGGGCGACATGGGTCGCGCCGCGGGTGGTTAGGCGCCAGTCGACGCGACCGCGGGCGATGCCGACGGTCAAGGGTTCGTCGCCGATCACGGCCCGCACGCGACGGGCGCCGGGCGACCAATCGAGCTCGACCCCGAGCGTCTCGCCGTCGACCAGCACGGACCCTTGCGCGACTCCGACGTCGTGGTCGGTGC
>NZ_JBPQTX010001370.1:0-235 GCF_051386555.1 Streptomyces sp. URMC 126 | reverse complement strand
GCCGACCCCGGAGCTGGATGGACGACACGCTGAGCCTCCGCGGCGCTTTGGGCTGCCGCGATGGTCGACTGATGGGCGTGACACCACATCCCGACCTCGATCCCACCGAATGCCAGCAGCATGATCGCAGGCATCAGCAGGAGCATCCCCACCGACGCGCTACCACCGCCACGCTGATCAGTTGTGAACCTGCTACGCATCGTCGTCAGTGAGGCATCTTCGACCTGATATAGGC
>NZ_JBPQTX010001369.1:0-235 GCF_051386555.1 Streptomyces sp. URMC 126 | reverse complement strand
GAGTACATCTCGGCGGAGATAGACGACCCGACGATCTCCTCAATCTCCTCGGTAGAGGGCCACAGATCAACCAAACGAACCTCACGACCATCCGGGGTGGTGGCGAGAACGTCATTGTTGAGGTCGATGTCCATAGTGCCGGCAATCGAGTAGATGACAACCAGCGGAGGGCTGGCTAGGTAGTTCATCGTGACGTCGGGGCTGATGCGACCCTCGAAGTTGCGGTTGCCAGACA
>NZ_JBPQTX010001368.1:0-235 GCF_051386555.1 Streptomyces sp. URMC 126 | reverse complement strand
CGTCGACCACGGTGCGAACGGCACGGTGGCGGCCCGGCTGCGGGCGGTGGGGGAGGCCCGTGCGCTGGTGGCCGCCCAGGCCGAGCGCTCCCGCACCGGGCGCCGCCGGGCGCGGCCGGAGCGCTGGCTCACCTAGTGCCGGCCGGACGGGGCGGCCCGGCGGGCGGCCGGGTGAGCGGCCGGGTCAGGCGGGCCGGGCGCGGCGCAGGCCCCTGACCGGGCCCACATGCCGCGA
>NZ_JBPQTX010001367.1:0-235 GCF_051386555.1 Streptomyces sp. URMC 126 | reverse complement strand
AACCGCGTCTTTGACCGGATGCGGCGGCTGCGGCAGCTCGCGAAGACATACGGTGCCCAGATCAAGGATTTGGACCCAAGACGTTTGCTGTTCTCCGTCGAACTGCCCAGAAAGGGGTTCCGGTATCGACAGCGTCCGATGACGCATCTGGTGCAGGCCTTCGGTCGCCGTCCGCAAGCGGCGGATCACGGACAGTTCAGCACGTGCGCAGTAGAGTGCGGCTACGACGCACACC
>NZ_JBPQTX010001366.1:0-235 GCF_051386555.1 Streptomyces sp. URMC 126 | reverse complement strand
ACTGGACGCCGTGGATCGGCAGGCTCTCGTGGCGCAGCCCCATGATCGTCCCGTCCTCGGTCCAGGCGTTTACCTTCAGGCAGGCGGGCACGGTCTCGGGCAGCGCCACCAGGGAGTGGTAGCGGGTGGCGCGGAACGGCGAGGGAAGGCCCTCGAACAGGCCGGTGCCGTCGTGGCGGATCCCGCTCAGCTTGCCGTGCATGACCTGGCGCGCCCGGTCGATCACCGCACCGAA
>NZ_JBPQTX010001365.1:0-235 GCF_051386555.1 Streptomyces sp. URMC 126 | reverse complement strand
AACATGGGCTTCGCTCTCAAGGTCGCGGGTCGCCCCAGGGCCGAGATCCGCGCGGCGGTGGAGAAGGCCGCGGGCATCCTGCGGATAACCGAGCATCTCGACAAGAAGCCCAAGGCCCTGTCCGGGGGGCAGAAGCAGCGCGTCGCCATCGGCCGGGCGATCACGCGCGCGCCCCAGGTCTTCCTGTTCGACGAGCCCCTGTCGAACCTCGACGCCGCGCTCCGCAGCCAGATGC
>NZ_JBPQTX010001364.1:0-235 GCF_051386555.1 Streptomyces sp. URMC 126 | reverse complement strand
GCGCAAGCTCGTCCGCATCCTCGGTGGACAGGCCGGCAAGGGCGCGCATGCGCGGCAGCAGCAGCGCGCGGTGCCCGGCCCCGCCATCCTCCGGCCCGGCCGCCACGCGCAGGAAGCTGTCGCGCAGCGCGCGCGCCGAACGCCGCGTGGGCAGCAGGATGGTGGCGCGCGCCAGCACCTCCGGCGAGGCGCCGCGCATCCGCTCCATCACCCCGGCCGCGAGGCAGTCGAGGAA
>NZ_JBPQTX010001363.1:0-235 GCF_051386555.1 Streptomyces sp. URMC 126 | reverse complement strand
ACCTGTCCGTGTCCATCCCCAGCGCCGGAATGCTGGTCACCGGATACGCCCTCGGAGTGGTGGTCGGCGCCCCGCTGATGACGGCCGCGGGCACCAGACTCCCGCGCAAAACCATGCTGCTGCTGCTCATGGGGGTCTTCGTCGCAGGCAACGCGCTCTGCGCGCTGGCTCCCGGGTACGGCGTGCTGATGGCCGGCCGCCTGGTCGCGGCGCTGTGCCACGGGGCGTTCTTCGG
>NZ_JBPQTX010001362.1:0-235 GCF_051386555.1 Streptomyces sp. URMC 126 | reverse complement strand
CACCAGCCGCAGCGCCGACAGCGACGTACCGCCCGTCTCGAAGAAGTGGTCCAGCCGGCCGATCCGCTCCTCCGGGACCTTCAGGGCCGCCGCCCACAGGGCCGCGAGCCGGCGCTCGGCGTCGGTGGTGGGCGCCGCGCCCGACCCCGTACCGGCCCCCTCCGCACGGGCCGCGGACAGCTCGTTCGCGAGCCTGGTCAGCGCCTTCTTGTCGATCTTCCCGTTGGGGGTGAGC
>NZ_JBPQTX010001361.1:0-235 GCF_051386555.1 Streptomyces sp. URMC 126 | reverse complement strand
GGACGAGGGCAAGCCCTTCGGCTTCGTCTGGGACGGGGCGAACCTCGACATGGACTACTGGGTCATCCCCAAGGGCGCGCCCGATGTCGAGAAGTCGATGCAGTTCATCGCCTTCGCCTCGGACCCGGCGCGGCAGGCGGACCTGTCGAAATACATCGCCTATGGCCCGCCGCGGAAATCGGCGGCGGCGAATGTCGGGACCTACAAGGACGGCACCACCCAGATGGCGCCCTAC
>NZ_JBPQTX010001360.1:0-235 GCF_051386555.1 Streptomyces sp. URMC 126 | reverse complement strand
AAGGTGCGGTCGTCCATGCCCCAGGCGGCCTGCAGCAGGTCGAATAGGCGCTCCTGGTCAGCCACTTTCGCTCGCTGGGCTCCATTGGCAACCCACCGTTTGAGTTGCTGAAGCTCACCCGGCTGCATCGGGGGACCGGAAAGCAGATAGCGGGTGTTGAGCGTCGAAATGACCTCTCCCTCCTTGCCCGTGTTCCCTGTCAGCGCCGAGGTTCGGATCATGTGGCCGTCAGGCC
>NZ_JBPQTX010001359.1:0-235 GCF_051386555.1 Streptomyces sp. URMC 126 | reverse complement strand
CGGCAGGTCCGCCTTGTCGAACATGTCCTTGCGGTACCACAGCACGCCCTGGTTGGCGGAGGTCGGGACGGTGAACATCTCGTCCTTCTCGCCGCCGGCGGCCTTGACGCTCTCGACCATGCCGTTGACCAGCTTGCCCTTCAGCGGGCTGTCCTCGATCCGGTCGGTGACCGGGTCCAGGGCCCCCTGGGCGACCATGTTGGCGAGGTAGGCGGTGCTGACCATGCCCACGTCC
>NZ_JBPQTX010001358.1:0-235 GCF_051386555.1 Streptomyces sp. URMC 126 | reverse complement strand
CTATAAAATCCAATCAATCAATACTACCAAGCTATAGAGCTCCTAACACCAATTCTATACAGAATATCAGACTACAGACGAGTCTGACTCAACAATCAATCCATCCTAAACTGCTGGTTCTACAACCAGAAATATCAAACACGTACTCCCTCAGAGATACGTCAAACATACTGAATCCCAGTTATCCAAACCGGCAATTCAACTCTAGAAACCAAACAGTGATCTAACCCATCAC
>NZ_JBPQTX010001357.1:0-235 GCF_051386555.1 Streptomyces sp. URMC 126 | reverse complement strand
CTATTGGTTACCAAAGGTCACAAAACATACAACGGTAAATAATACCACTCAGTCAGGAGTTCGGCATCATGGAACTGTATGCTTCGGCACTGTTGCTGCATATTGTGGGCGTAATCGGCCTGTTTGTCGCGCTCAGCTTGGAGCTGGTTGTTCTGTTTCGCTTACGAGCCGCGAAGACGACGACTCAGGTCCATGAATGGCTCACGCTCAGCCGCGCGATTGACCTGCTTTTGCC
>NZ_JBPQTX010001356.1:0-235 GCF_051386555.1 Streptomyces sp. URMC 126 | reverse complement strand
CAAGGCCACCTTCGAGGGCATCGACATCGAGGGCGTCCACAAGTACAAGGACGATGTGATCGCCGGCCTGTACAAGGGCCTGCAGGGCCTGGTGGCCTCGCGGAAGGTGACCTACATCGAGGGCGAGGGCCGGCTGTCGTCCGCCACCTCGGTCGAGGTGGGCGGCCGGCGCGTCGAGGGCCGCCACATCCTGCTGGCGACCGGCTCCGTGCCGAAGTCGCTGCCGGGTCTGGAG
>NZ_JBPQTX010001355.1:0-236 GCF_051386555.1 Streptomyces sp. URMC 126 | reverse complement strand
GTCCTAGCGACCAGCTAGGCGCCGAAGACCAGGACCTCGGCCAGGCCGACGTTCCGGGTCGTCCCGCTGACGGTGACGAGGGTGATCCGCAGGCTGGTCGTGGTCCGCGCCGGGAACGTGATGCTCGTCGCGGTGCCGTCGTCCGCCAGCGCCCCCACGGTGACCGTGCTGCCGTCCGAGAAGGTGAGCACGGCACCGGTAACCTGGTCGTCGGAGTTGGGCCGGTCGTCCTGCAC
>NZ_JBPQTX010001354.1:0-236 GCF_051386555.1 Streptomyces sp. URMC 126 | reverse complement strand
AGCATGGACAGCCGGTAGACGACGATGAAGTCCTCGCCGGCGCGC
Source organism: Streptomyces sp. URMC 126 (assembly GCF_051386555.1). Classification (NCBI taxonomy): domain Bacteria; kingdom Bacillati; phylum Actinomycetota; class Actinomycetes; order Kitasatosporales; family Streptomycetaceae; genus Streptomyces; species Streptomyces sp. URMC 126. Next base: position 191 of record NZ_JBPQTX010001354.1, on the reverse strand, counting down.
TCGCGGACCCGGCGCACGATCTCGACGGGGAAGCGCATGCGGTTGGCGTACGAGCCGCCCCAGCGGTCGGTGCGGCGGTTGGTGGCGGAGGCGATGAACTCGTTGACGAGGTAGCCCTCGGAGCCCATGATCTCCACGCCGTCGTAACCCGCGGACCGGGCGAGGGCGGCGCAGCGGGCGAAGTCCTCGAT
>NZ_JBPQTX010001353.1:0-236 GCF_051386555.1 Streptomyces sp. URMC 126 | reverse complement strand
CCATCGCACAATGCACCATTTCCGCTGTGACGTTGTCTGAGTAGAAGGCGATGTGCGGGGTAACGACGACGTTCGGGAAGGAACGTAGCAACGTAAGGTCGTGGTTATTCAGAACGTCAAGACGGTGATCTTGGTGAAAATACCTGTGGTCGTTCTCGATGACGTCAATAGTTTCCGGATTCATGGCATCTATCAGTGCTCGGGTGTTTATGAGTTCACCACGGACGCAGTTGACG
>NZ_JBPQTX010001352.1:0-236 GCF_051386555.1 Streptomyces sp. URMC 126 | reverse complement strand
ACCTACGACGAGGCGATCCTGCGCCATGCCCAGATGGCCCACGACTTCGGTACGCCTGGCCCTCACATCACCTTCTCATGGCCCTCGGCGGCGCAGCCGCTGGGCTACGTGCGCGACCACGACAGCATCAACATCGCGCGAGACGACCTCGAGGAGCTCCTCATCGACCTCGCGCAGGGCAACCGCGACATTGTGCTGCTGGGGCATTCGATGGGGTCCCAACTCGTCGTCGAGAC
>NZ_JBPQTX010001351.1:0-236 GCF_051386555.1 Streptomyces sp. URMC 126 | reverse complement strand
ATAAAGGACCGCCCGCGTCGCATCGACCCAGAAATTGCCCAAGCGGCCGTCGCCCTTGGCGGCAAAGCCGCGCACGATCGCCACCGCGACCGCCATGCCCGTGGCGGCCGAGACGAAGTTCTGCACCGTCAGCCCGACCATCTGGGACAGGTAGGACAGCTGGACCTCTCCGGAATAGGCCTTCCAGTTGGTGTTGGTGACAAAGCTGATTGCGGTGTTGAAGGCCAGGTCCGGCG
>NZ_JBPQTX010001350.1:0-236 GCF_051386555.1 Streptomyces sp. URMC 126 | reverse complement strand
CCGGTCGCAGGGAGCGCCCGAGTTCGGTGAGGACGTACTCGTGGCGTACGGGGTTGGTCTGGTAGGGCCGGCGCTCCAGTAGTCCGTCGGCGACGAGGGTTTTCAGCCGGGTGGTGAGCATGCTGGAGGAGATGCCCAGACTCTCCTGGAACTGGTCGAAGCGCGTGTAGCCGTCGAAAGCGTAGTGGAGGATCAACAGCGTCCACCACTCGCCTACGTGTTCCACCGTCGTGGAC
>NZ_JBPQTX010001349.1:0-236 GCF_051386555.1 Streptomyces sp. URMC 126 | reverse complement strand
AGATCCCCTGGGTGAATTCCTGGCCTTCAGGATTAATGATATACATTTTTATCTGACCCTCTTCGACTTGCAAGAAGTCAACCGCCTGGTCTCCCTCGTGAATCAAAATGTGGTCTTTGCGGATGTGCACTAACCGCGCCTTGTATTGAAGTAATATTGCTGAAGGGATCACGTTGTTTTTTCTGAAAGTTAGCTTTCTAACCAGTTTATAAAGCTGACCTAAGTCATCGCAGGAC
>NZ_JBPQTX010001348.1:0-236 GCF_051386555.1 Streptomyces sp. URMC 126 | reverse complement strand
CCTCGATCGTCTCCACGTGGCGCTCGGCGGGCCGCCATCCGTCCGGGCCCAGCGCCTCCACCCGCTCGCCGTCCGGCCCGGTGCGCCGCAGCCGTTCGCGGTAGAGGTCCTGGTAGTCGGCCATGGCGTTGGTGATGGCCCAGGCCACCCGGCCGGTGTGGCCGAAGTGGGCGATGCCGGGGACGCCGGGGACGGCGAGGCCGACGACGTCGAACTCCGGGCAGGCCAGCCGGATC
>NZ_JBPQTX010001347.1:0-236 GCF_051386555.1 Streptomyces sp. URMC 126 | reverse complement strand
CTGAACTGATTGTTGGGGCCGATGCTTCCGGGAGCGTATAGCTCGGGGGGGTCTACTGGCCGCAACACCGGCTCCAGCACCCGCCAGGCCCATTCCACCTCGTCGAAACGAAGAAAAAGCGAGCGGTCGCCGTTTAAGGCATCGAGGATCAAAGTAGCGTAGGCTGAAAGCTCACCGAGGCCTTTCGAACGGTACGACGCCCTAAGCGAAGTTCTGCGGGAGGAGAGCTGCAACCC
>NZ_JBPQTX010001346.1:0-236 GCF_051386555.1 Streptomyces sp. URMC 126 | reverse complement strand
GCACGTAGGGCACTTGCACCGAAGGTCGCCACCCAAGTAACTGGCCCAACGGTGACATTTACCGCTACTGACCCGGTACTTGTGAGCGCGGCAGTGGCGTTGACGATGGCAAGCACGAGCCTGGGGCCAATCGACCGCGCGACGGTCGCAACGACGAGCTGGAGAGCAGACTCCGAGCATTACGCCTCATGGGGCGCGGCCGCCGGTCCCTCAGCGAGCCCAGCTGCCAGCGGGAC
>NZ_JBPQTX010001345.1:0-236 GCF_051386555.1 Streptomyces sp. URMC 126 | reverse complement strand
GGTACGACGTCGGCATGGGTGAGGATGCCGAATTCATCGGTGCCCGCGTTCGCTGCGTTCGCAGGCAGGGTGACTTCGAAGATGCGGTTGTCCACGTTGCGGTACTGCAGGCCGAAGTCCTTGGCCATCTGCTGCACCAGTTCGCCGAAAGCCAGGATGGCCGGGCTTTCGTGCGGCGGCACCTTGGGGTCGCGCACCGTGGGCAGGGCGACCATGCGCTCGATGCTGGCCAGCAC
>NZ_JBPQTX010001344.1:0-236 GCF_051386555.1 Streptomyces sp. URMC 126 | reverse complement strand
CGCGACGATGCGCAGGTTGCGGTTGAGCTGGCGGGCGGTGAGCGTCACCAGGACCGCGGTGTCGTCGCGCTGGGTGGAGATGACCACCTGGGCCGCCCGCTGCACCTCCGCCTTCAGCAGGACGTCGCTGCGGGTGGCGTCGCCCACGACCCCCGCGTAGCCCTCCAGGTTGGCCGCCTCGACCGCCTTCTGGCTGGGGTCGACGACGACGATCCGCTCCTTGGGGAGCCCCGAGG
>NZ_JBPQTX010001343.1:0-236 GCF_051386555.1 Streptomyces sp. URMC 126 | reverse complement strand
AGCTCGCGCCGGATCGCCGCACCGATCTGCCGCTCCTCGTACGGGCCGACGAACGTCAGCACCGGATGCCGCTCCTCCGGCGGCGTGGTGATCGTCGACATCTCCCGGATGCCGGTGACCGCCATCTCCAGCGTCCGCGGGATCGGCGTCGCCGACATCGTCAGCACGTACACGTTCGCCCGCAGTTTCTTCAGCTGCTCCTTGTGCTCCACACCGAAGCGCTGCTCCTCGTCGAC
>NZ_JBPQTX010001342.1:0-236 GCF_051386555.1 Streptomyces sp. URMC 126 | reverse complement strand
ACCATCGGCGCTGAAAGGCTTAGCTTCCGGGTTCGGAATGTAACCGGGCGTTTCCCTAACGCTATGACCACCGAAACCCTATCGGTTTCGAGCGAACAAGCACACTTTTCAATTAAGTGGTTCTGCTCTTACCGGCAACTGTTCGTTGCCTCAGAACTTACACAGTGGACGCGAGCAACTGAGGACAAGCCCTCGGCCTATTAGTACCAGTCAGCTCCAACCGTTACCGGTCTTCC
>NZ_JBPQTX010001341.1:0-237 GCF_051386555.1 Streptomyces sp. URMC 126 | reverse complement strand
CATCGCAGGGAGGTCCGGTTCCATGCCGGGAAGCGACGGCTCGCTAGGTGGTGGCTCACCCTCACCTCCTGCCAACTGACGTTCGCCCGGGAACAGCCGAGGCAACTTCCGCAACGGCTCTTGCTGCCCCAGTTCGCCCCCGTCCGGCTGCTCACTTTCAGCGAGGATCACCGTCGCGCTGAACAGCGAGTAGCGCAGTCCCTCGCGCGGCCCGTGCCAAGCAACCCGATCGTTGAC
>NZ_JBPQTX010001340.1:0-237 GCF_051386555.1 Streptomyces sp. URMC 126 | reverse complement strand
CACCGAGGTGGTGCGCGCCAGAACGGCGGAGGAGGCCGCGGAGCAGGCCCGGAACGCCGATCTGACCGTCGTCGTGGTGGGGGAGCGGGCCGCCGCGGGAGGGCAGGCCGACAACCCCCGGCCCGAGCTGTCCGCGGACCAGCAGGCGCTGGTGAAGGCGGTGCGGGCGAGCGGCAGGCCGGTGGTCCTCGTGGTGATCGCCGGGCGCCCGCTGGCGCTCGGGGACGCGGCGGGCAC
>NZ_JBPQTX010001339.1:0-237 GCF_051386555.1 Streptomyces sp. URMC 126 | reverse complement strand
CTATTGACGGCCTTGAGGATATGGTCGACATGGAACTGGGTTGGAGACCCAATGACGACAGCGTCGATTGTGGAGTCGTCGAAAACCTCGTCCGGATCTAAGCAATAGCGCACGTCATACTCACCAGCGAGAGCACACGCGTTCTGCTCGAATGGGTCACAAACGAGCGCCAACGTGACATCGTTGCGTCCTTGAATGGCTCGGGCATGGACGTGACCGATGCGTCCGGCTCCAATG
>NZ_JBPQTX010001338.1:0-237 GCF_051386555.1 Streptomyces sp. URMC 126 | reverse complement strand
GACCACGCACAGGGCGGTGACGGCGATGCCGGTGATGATGCTCATCCATAGCGATCCCCCGGACTGGCTGAACACCGAGATGGTCGAGGTCAGCGCCGGCGTCCGGTTGGCAAGGATCGACTCGAGAATCGGCTGGTCGAACACGGCGATGCCGTCGTTGGCCACCACCGCCTCGTAGATCTCGCCGGCCAGCACGGTGCCGCCCACCGCGAGCACCCCGATCACCGCGATGAGGAC
>NZ_JBPQTX010001337.1:0-237 GCF_051386555.1 Streptomyces sp. URMC 126 | reverse complement strand
ATGTTCCAGCACGGCCTGGTGCAGGGCGAAGTCCGAGGTGTAGAACACAAAGGGCCGCCGGGCCAGCTCGCTCCAGTGCACGGGTGCGTCCGGGTCGGGCACCTCGTGCGCGGCAAAGGCCACGCGTGTCTTCTGGTGGGCGATGGTGCAGTACTCCAGGCCCTCTCCGGCCAGGTCACCACCTGCCTCGCCCGCGCCGTGCAGGCCCAGCGCCATGTCCAGCTTGCCGTCCAGCAG
>NZ_JBPQTX010001336.1:0-237 GCF_051386555.1 Streptomyces sp. URMC 126 | reverse complement strand
GACTCGGCCGGCTCCCGGCCGGCGCGGCGGACAGCCGTGGTGCCAGTGCGGCGCCTCGTCTTCCGGGTGCCGCCCTCGCCGCGGGCCTTGGCGGCCGCACGGGCCTGGTGCAGCGCGACCCGGGCCAGGTCGACGCCGGACGGCTCCCGGGGTCGGCCACTCGCTGCTGATGGTGTTCACCTCGCTCAGCGCGGCTGCCGAGCCCGGGGGTTGAGGGTGGGGGAGACGGTTCACCGC
>NZ_JBPQTX010001335.1:0-237 GCF_051386555.1 Streptomyces sp. URMC 126 | reverse complement strand
GTACCAGTCCAGCGCCGGGAACGTCGACGGCTACTGCGCCTTCCTGCGGGAGCTGGTCGAGCAGTACGGGCCGGTCACGAGCACGCTGCAGGTGACGGAGGAGCCCAACGTCACGTCGAACCCGACGCTCGACGGCCACTACCCGCGGGTGCACGAGGCGATCGTCCGTGGCGTGTCCGCCGCCAAGGCGCGGGCCCGCGAGCTCGGCTTCGCGCACCTGCGGGTCGGATTCAACAC
>NZ_JBPQTX010001334.1:0-237 GCF_051386555.1 Streptomyces sp. URMC 126 | reverse complement strand
GCATTCGGGTTACCCGCAGGTTAGCCTGCTCATCGGAGCGGTACCCCCGCTCAGTCGGACGGCCTGGTGACGCAGCCGTCCGGTGTGCAGTCGGTTCAGCACGCGCATACGCAAGTCGAGCACGGCCCCGGGACAGGGCCGCTCTCGCTCGTTCCACGCCTGTGCACGACGCGGGCCCGGCGCTCTCGCGCGCCCTCGCCCGCCCCTCCCTCCTCCTTCTCCCTCTCAGTCGTCACC
>NZ_JBPQTX010001333.1:0-237 GCF_051386555.1 Streptomyces sp. URMC 126 | reverse complement strand
CCTCGGAGAGGTCCACCTCGGCCATGGCGCCGGCGATGGGCACCCGGCCGAGCGACTTGGCGAGCAGCCCGCCCACCGTCTCCACGTCCTCGTCGTCCAGGTCGAGCCCGTACAGCTCGCCGAGGTCGCCGATGTCCAGCCGGGCGGTGACCCGGTAGCGGCCCTCGCCGAGGTCCTCCACCGGCGGCAGCTCGCGGTCGTACTCGTCGGTGATCTCGCCGACGATCTCCTCCAGGA
>NZ_JBPQTX010001332.1:0-237 GCF_051386555.1 Streptomyces sp. URMC 126 | reverse complement strand
ACCTCATGGGCGGGCTGGAAGCACTGGCCGGGCGGCTGGCCTGCGAACGGATCACGCCCGTCGCCTTCGGCGCCATCGAGCAGGCGCACCGCGAGATGTACACCTTCTACCTGCGCGGCGACCGGCAGGGCTATTTCGCCTGCAACCAGCAGATCCACGAGGCGATCCTTGCCGCTGCCGGCAACGGCGCCCTGTCGGCGGCGGCCCGCACGCTGCTGGGCCGCCTGCGCCGCGTCC
>NZ_JBPQTX010001331.1:0-237 GCF_051386555.1 Streptomyces sp. URMC 126 | reverse complement strand
ATCGACATCAACATGGGATGTCCTGCCAAGAAGGTGACGGGCGGGTTGTCGGGCGCGGCGCTGATGCGCGACCTGGATCATGCGCTGACGCTGATCTACGCGGTTGTGGGGGCGGTTTCGGTGCCGGTCACGCTGAAGATGCGGCTGGGATGGGACGACGATTGCCTGAATGCGCCTGATCTGGCCCGGCGTGCGAGCGACGCTGGTGTCAGGATGCTGACGGTCCATGGCCGGACG
>NZ_JBPQTX010001330.1:0-237 GCF_051386555.1 Streptomyces sp. URMC 126 | reverse complement strand
CTTGAGCTTCGTGCCCGTCGAGCGCAGGTCCGCGCACGCCTTCGTGACGCGCTCGGCCATGCCCGCCTCGGCCAGCTTGCCCCAGCTGCGCGGGTCGTACGTCTTCTTGTTGCCGACCTCGCCGTCGACCTTCAGGACACCGTCGTAGTTGCGGAACATGTGGTCCGCGACCGGCCGCGTGAACGCGTACTGCGTGTCCGTGTCGAGGTTCATCTTCACGACGCCGTTCTCCAGCGC
>NZ_JBPQTX010001329.1:0-237 GCF_051386555.1 Streptomyces sp. URMC 126 | reverse complement strand
ACCGAGGGCCGTCTGCCCGGCGGGGAGATCGTGCAGCTGTCCCGGCACGGCGAGGGCCACCACCGGCTGTCCGGCCAGGCCGACCACAAGGCCGACCTCGCCGCCCTGGCCGCCGCGGGCGTCACCGCCGTCAGCCAGACCGCGGGCCCGGAGGTGGTGCTCGCCGGAGAGGCCGAACTACCCCTGGCCCTGGTCGGCTTCGTCACCGACCACGCCAACGGCGTCGCGCCCGTACCC
>NZ_JBPQTX010001328.1:0-237 GCF_051386555.1 Streptomyces sp. URMC 126 | reverse complement strand
CGCCGAGGTGGTCGAGGGTGACCTCCATGCCACGGGCGTCGAGCGACCGCACGGCGGCCATGGCGTCGCCCAGCCGCTCGCCGGCGACGAAGCGGTCCACCACGGGGCGGGTGACCGGCGCGGCCGAGACGATGCGGCGGATGCTGTCGCTGCGGGACGCGGCGAGGAGCACGGGACCCAGCACGGGGCACCTCCACTGAAGGGATGAGAACAGCCGATGCCCGACATCGCGGGAAC
>NZ_JBPQTX010001327.1:0-237 GCF_051386555.1 Streptomyces sp. URMC 126 | reverse complement strand
CCAACCGATGATCACGCGGTGGCCGCGCTCGTTCCCAGCCGGGTCCGCAACAAGATCGCGAAGTCAGACTGCAGTAGCTAGTGCCGCATCAGGCAACGTTCGCCCCGTCGTGATGTTGTCGCCCAGTTACTGCGCCGGGCAGCACCGGACGGCCAGAATGATCACGTGGCTGAACGCGTGCGGGTCCGGGAAATTGATGACGACGAGGGCAGGCGCCTGCTGCGGATCATCCGCAGG
>NZ_JBPQTX010001326.1:0-237 GCF_051386555.1 Streptomyces sp. URMC 126 | reverse complement strand
CCTTCACCCTCGGCATGCAGCGGGACCCGGCCGACCCGGTGGACATCAAGATCGTGGAGGGGATCGTCTCGCTCGCCCACACGCTCGATCTGACGGTGACGGTGGAGGGCGTGGAGACGGGCCTGCAGGCCGAGCATCTGCGGGTCCTCGGCTGCGACACGGCCCAGGGCTGGTACTACGCCCGCCCCGGCCCGCCGGAGCGGCTCCACGCCCTGTCCCTGGTCGACGCGTCCTGAC
>NZ_JBPQTX010001325.1:0-237 GCF_051386555.1 Streptomyces sp. URMC 126 | reverse complement strand
CCTTCAGGAGGTCGTTCCTCGGCTAGTCGAGCCGGGAAGCGACGGCGACTACTTCACCCACGAGCAGGTCCGGACTTGGGGCGTGGATCCCGCGCTCGGGGCGCCGGAGGATCCGGGCACTGGCTACTACCGGACGTTCGAATGCCCGGTCGGGTCCGACGCGCATCTTTACGAGATCGTGGTCCCGATGGTGCCACCGTCGTGGAATAGCACCGACCGAGTCGCGCAGTACGAGGC
>NZ_JBPQTX010001324.1:0-237 GCF_051386555.1 Streptomyces sp. URMC 126 | reverse complement strand
ATGCCGGAGTCGCCCTCGGACACCACGTGGTTGCGCAGCCCGGCCTGGGTGGTGGGGCCGAAGTTGCCGTTCACCGAGGACTCGGCGATGCCGATCTCGTACTGAATGGCCTTCATCAGCGACTTCTGCACATCGCGCGAGTAGATGCCGTCGCACGGGCCGATGTCGAACGTCGAGCGCTTGTGGTAGCGGCCGTTCAGCCACTGCTGGATGCCGCGGACCTTCTCCGTGCCGCCC
>NZ_JBPQTX010001323.1:0-237 GCF_051386555.1 Streptomyces sp. URMC 126 | reverse complement strand
AATAAGAGGTTTCTCTAAAACGACATCATCATTACGAGTTTTGCCTACGTAGTAGATTCTCGTTCCAACAGGTGTAAAACCCTGCTTTTCATAAAAACGCAAAGCACGCTTGTTATACGAATTAGTTGCTAACCACAGACTTGAATATCCGCATGCAAAGCCCTGTTCAACAGCATGTTCCATGAGAGCCGTAGCAATACCACACCCGTGAAATTCTTTTCTTACATATAGCTTATC
>NZ_JBPQTX010001322.1:0-237 GCF_051386555.1 Streptomyces sp. URMC 126 | reverse complement strand
CTGGTGGTCGTCGTGGACGGCCCCACCGGGCCCCGCTACCGGTTGCTGGAGTCCGTCACCGCGTACGCGGCGGAGCGGCTGGACGAGATGGAGGACCTCACCGCCGTACGCGACCGCCATCTGCGCTACTACCTCGCACTCGCCGAGCGTGCCGAGCCCGGGCTGCGAGGTGCGGACCAGCGGACCTGGCTCGCACGCCTGGACGCCGAGGCCGGCAATCTACGCGCGGCACTCGAC
>NZ_JBPQTX010001321.1:0-238 GCF_051386555.1 Streptomyces sp. URMC 126 | reverse complement strand
TATCTTCGCGCCCTGGGCCTGATCACCGCACCGGCGGTGCTCACCCTCCACCAGGGGCACGACATGGGCCGGCCCGGACTGCTGGAGGTCGAGCTGCGCGAGGGCGAGGTCTGGGTGAGGCCCTCGTTCGGCCGTGGGGATCCGTCGCATCATTGGCGTCGCCGGCTCGACGACGGCCTGGCCCATAACCTCGGGCTCATCGTTGCCAAGGCGGTCCGGGGGCAACTCACGGCGGGCC
>NZ_JBPQTX010001320.1:0-238 GCF_051386555.1 Streptomyces sp. URMC 126 | reverse complement strand
CTGCGACGGGGTGTCGTCGGCGACCCGCCCGGACGAGGCCTCCGCCGCCGCGGCCGAGGCCGCGTGCGCGTCGATGCGGCGGTCCCTGCCGCGCGGCGCCGACCCCCGGCAGGCGATGCACGACGCCCTGGTGGCCGCCTCCGAGGCCGTCAACGCCCTGGCCCCGGAGCCACGCGACCCGGTGGAGAACGCCCCGGCCTGCACCATCGTCGGCGCGGTGGTCGCCGCGGACCTCCTC
>NZ_JBPQTX010001319.1:0-238 GCF_051386555.1 Streptomyces sp. URMC 126 | reverse complement strand
GACAAAGGGCTGTGCGAGATAGCCTTCCGCCCGGCCGAGCATGCGCAGCTCAAGTAGCGCGCGGGTCAGCGCCTCGCGGTTTGCGATGCGGAACACGCCCTCGGAGCTGCGCCCGTTGTCCGGCTTCAAGATGAGCGGCATGTGGCGGAGCAGCCACTGCTCTCTCTCCTCCTCCGTGCGGTGCGGCACCTTGAAGGTCGGAATGGTCGCAAAGCGCTCATTCCCCGCGCGGCGGAAC
>NZ_JBPQTX010001318.1:0-238 GCF_051386555.1 Streptomyces sp. URMC 126 | reverse complement strand
GATCTGGGTGAGCGTCTTTTCGCGGCGCTCTGGGTCTGTGATCTTGGCCGCCTCGGCGAGCTGGTCGCCCAGCGGTTTGTTGGCCACGCTGGCGGCGAACTGGGAGGCGAACTTGTTGTCTGCCTCCCCCTTGATCACCTGCTCGATGCGGGATTGGTGCTCGAACTTGATCTCGGCTTTGTTGGCGTCGTAATAGGCTTGGGCGGCGTCGGGGTTGACCTCGGCCAACTTGGTGACC
>NZ_JBPQTX010001317.1:0-238 GCF_051386555.1 Streptomyces sp. URMC 126 | reverse complement strand
CACCTTCCATGGTGTGGCGCAACCCCAGCTCTGCGGTGTGCCGATTGACTTTGGGCAATCCAAGCCAGGTACTTTCACGCCCGGCGAGATCGACACCTACCAGTTCCAGGGTACCGTGGGTCAGGTGCTCAACATCAGCATTGTTGGAACCTCCGGGGCTGGATGGACCCTCTACGATCCCACTGGAACGCCGGTGCCCCGCGACGGCGAGCGCGTCACGCTCCAACGCAGTGGGACC
>NZ_JBPQTX010001316.1:0-238 GCF_051386555.1 Streptomyces sp. URMC 126 | reverse complement strand
ACCTCCTGGACCGAGGATCGGGAGCGCTGCCGCCGGGCGGGCATCGACGACAGCGTCGACTTCGCCACCAAGGTGGCGATCGCCAAGGAGATGGTCCGCCGCGCGATCGCCGAGAAGATCCCGTTCCGGTGGGTCACGGCGGACGCCGCCTACGGATTCTCCAAGAGTTGGCGATCGGAACTGGAACGGGCGGATGTCTTCCACGTGATGGCCACCACCCGGCACGACACAGTGGTGA
>NZ_JBPQTX010001315.1:0-238 GCF_051386555.1 Streptomyces sp. URMC 126 | reverse complement strand
GGTTGATCCCCCTGCTCGTCATGCCGGCGCTCGCAGTGAGAACGTTGGCCCGACGGCAGTGGCTGCGGCACTTCCGCATCTGGGTCGGCGGAATTTCGCACAACCGACGCTCGGCGTACTGGTCCGAGATCGCGGCGTCACCGGCAGAGGCGAAGGAATCCCGGATCTTCGGATTCGGCGAGTGGCTTGTCGAGCGCCGGCTGCACCACATGCACGCCCATATGACCCCGGTCTGGGA
>NZ_JBPQTX010001314.1:0-238 GCF_051386555.1 Streptomyces sp. URMC 126 | reverse complement strand
CACGATGTTGGGGTCGAGCAGCCGCATGCTGGCGGTGGCGTCCACATCGGCCCGCAGCTGCTTGTCGTCCTTGGTGTCGCTGATCCCGGGGTAGTCGGTGACCTGCGCCTTGTCGATGCCGTACGCCGCGCGCGTGGCCTCGATGTTCTTCGCGATGTACTGCGCTTCCTTGGCCTGCTCATTGGGCTGGACCTGGAACTTCTGCACGATCGCGGGGTAGAGGCCGCCGATCAGGATC
>NZ_JBPQTX010001313.1:0-238 GCF_051386555.1 Streptomyces sp. URMC 126 | reverse complement strand
ACGTACGGCGACGTGGCCGAGTGGCTGGAGGAGGGAGGCCCGCGGCAGGTGGGCCGGGTGATGTCCCTCTACGGCGGCGCGGTGCCGTGGTGGCGCGTGGTGCGGGCCGACGGGACGCCGCCGCCCTGCCACGAGGGCCGGGCGCTGGTCCACTACCGCGAGGAGGACACCCCGCTGCGCGGGGGCCCCGTCGGCGCTCCCGTCCGCGCTTCCGCCGGCGTCCCCGTCCCACCGGGCC
>NZ_JBPQTX010001312.1:0-238 GCF_051386555.1 Streptomyces sp. URMC 126 | reverse complement strand
GCTGCCACCTGGCCCGCAAGCGGTCTCTCCGGGCCGATATTCTCTGGACCTCATGACTACGCGGATTTGGTGAATTTCTTATAAGCGGTTGGTTTTGCGAGGCCTTTCCGTTGCCGCGACTAAGCACTTCGACGCCGGTGGCATTCAACAGAAGGAACACAAATCAAAAAAACTGAGTGTTCTTAATGAAGAGGTAAACCGACTCTAACAGTGACCTTCTGCGTGACAGCCTGCTACA
>NZ_JBPQTX010001311.1:0-238 GCF_051386555.1 Streptomyces sp. URMC 126 | reverse complement strand
CCACCAGACGGTTACCCGAGCTGCTCAGAGCATGCACGGCCGCCAAAAAGCAGAACAGAAGAAAAGAAAGACACCACCGCATCATGCAGAATCCACAGCTGGAAGGGGTGGGAAAACAAGAGAGACAAGAAGGTGTTCTGGTCTGCTTGTATGAACGGGCGACGTGTTTGGACTGATGGGGCTCCGATGCCAAGACCGCCTGCGCTTGTCGTCACTTTCCAACTTCGACTTCACCTTC
>NZ_JBPQTX010001310.1:0-238 GCF_051386555.1 Streptomyces sp. URMC 126 | reverse complement strand
TCTCCGGAGACGGCGCCCGCCCGGCCGCCGTTCCCCGCCGCACCGGCGGCCGCTCCCGGAGCCCAGGGCGCATCGCCCGCCTTGGCCTCCCAAGACCCGCACGCCACACCGGTCACCGCACCGGTCGCCGCACCGGTCACAGCGCCCCCGCCTCCGCCGACCGCACCGCTCGTGGCCGCCGCGGACGCGCCCACCACGGCCGTCCCGCGCCCCGCCGGGCCGGGGTACGGCTACCCGC
>NZ_JBPQTX010001309.1:0-238 GCF_051386555.1 Streptomyces sp. URMC 126 | reverse complement strand
CCCTGCTGCTTCCCCTGCTCTCGGCTCCCCCGGCCGCCGCCTCTGGCACCGGAACCGGTGAGACCGGGTCGCGCGAGCGGGGACCGGCGTACGGCCGCAGCGCGATCTGGAGCGCGAGCCTCCAGGGGAGGCACGGCACCTCGCCCGATGTGACCGTGCGCAACATCGCCCGTGCCTCGGTGTCGGCCACCTGGCTGCGGGTGCGGATCGGCAACCCGTACGGCGACCGCCCGGCGAC
>NZ_JBPQTX010001308.1:0-239 GCF_051386555.1 Streptomyces sp. URMC 126 | reverse complement strand
GCGTACGGGTCCGGGGGTGGACCCGCGGCGGCTGGTCCAGCGGGTCGAAGGTGACGACGACCTTGCCGATGTGCCGCGAGTGCTGCAGGAGCTGGAACGCCTCGTCCACGCGGGCGGCGGGGAAGGCGGTGTACGGGAGGCCGACGGAGGTGCTGCCGCGGTACATCTCGGCCAGTTGCTCGCACATCCGGGCGTGGGCCGGGTCCGCGGGCGCCACCTGCGCCACGTCCACTCCGAAG
>NZ_JBPQTX010001307.1:0-239 GCF_051386555.1 Streptomyces sp. URMC 126 | reverse complement strand
GGCGTGGGATGGTGCAGGAACTGCAGCGCGTCACGCAGGCTGAACAGCGGCGGCAGCCCGCCGTTGCCGTGGAAATGGGCCACGGGCGGGTGCTCTCCTGCGGGCAGCGTATCGGAGAGGTCGGCCCGCAGCATCGCCGTGGCCGCTGCGCGGCGGATATAGGCCTGGGGCAGTCCTGCCGCCACCGGATAGACGGGCGTGAGCGCCGTGGGCAGATCCCCCCCGGCCGCGCGGAACGC
>NZ_JBPQTX010001306.1:0-239 GCF_051386555.1 Streptomyces sp. URMC 126 | reverse complement strand
CCCCTGGCCCCAGCGGCTGGAGCGCGCCGCCCGCCGCGGCGGCGCGGCGGGCCGCAACGCCGACCGCGACCTGGACGCCGTCTGCGCCCTGTTCGAGACCGCTGCCCGCGCCGAGGAGCGCGTCGGCGGCCGGGGTGCCCTGAACTTCCTGGAGGAGCTCGACGCCCAGGACATAGCCGCCGACACCCTCACGCGCCGTACGGTCCGGACCGACGCCGTACGGCTGATGACGGCGCACC
>NZ_JBPQTX010001305.1:0-239 GCF_051386555.1 Streptomyces sp. URMC 126 | reverse complement strand
GGCACGGCGGCTGGCCGACGAGGGGCACCCCGGCGACACACCGCTGTGGGAACGCGTCGCCGAGCGCGTGACCGCCGACGGATACGTCCACGACCCCGCTCTCGGCCCCCTGGACCTGCTCCTGGCCGAGCTGGCCGAGCAGCGCGCGTTCGCCGCGGACGAGCGGGGCGGGAGCGGCCGGGCCGCGATGGCCGAGGCGGTCGCCCTCTATACCCGGGCCGGCCTGCCCTGGCACGAAC
>NZ_JBPQTX010001304.1:0-239 GCF_051386555.1 Streptomyces sp. URMC 126 | reverse complement strand
CCCTATGGTTGAGTGCCGCATCTTGAGATTGCGGCCAAATCCGGGCAAAGCCAGAGGCACATATCTTAGAAAGTCCTTAATTCTCCCGAAGAGTGGCCGCAGTGAAAGAGGACAACCCAAGCGTGCCGAGTCATCCGTTTCCCCCCTTCAGGAGCTTGAGATGAACGTCCCTCTTCGTTCGCGGACCACGGTCGGGCAGCTTCTCTATCCGGCGCGCCCGACGCTGAACTTCACCCGGC
>NZ_JBPQTX010001303.1:0-239 GCF_051386555.1 Streptomyces sp. URMC 126 | reverse complement strand
AACTTGTTCGCGTGCCAGCTGGCCGCCAGGGGGCCGGTCTCGGCCTCGCCGTCGCCGATCACCGCCGCCACGACGAGGTCGGGGTTGTCGAACGCCGCGCCGTAGGCGTGCGCGAGGGCGTAGCCGAGCTCGCCGCACTCGTGGATGGACCCGGGCGTCTCCGGCGCGACGTGGCTGGGGATGCCACCGGGGAAGGAGAACTGGGTGAACAGCCGCCGCATGCCGGCCTCGTCCTGGGA
>NZ_JBPQTX010001302.1:0-239 GCF_051386555.1 Streptomyces sp. URMC 126 | reverse complement strand
GCCGTGGGCCTCGCCGCCGTCGTGGTCATGCGGCGCGGGCGAAATCCGGTCGCGCCGCTCGCCGCGAGCCGCTAAGGTGCCCGGCGTGAACAGCCCCGAAGCGTCCAGACTCCGGCCACCGGTCCTCCGGTGGCTGTTCGTGATGCCGGGCCGCGGGACGCGCTGAGCGCGTACCCGTAGTCACCGCCGCACACCACCGCCCCCGGACGGCCGTCCGCCGTGTCGTGTTTCGCGTCGAC
>NZ_JBPQTX010001301.1:0-239 GCF_051386555.1 Streptomyces sp. URMC 126 | reverse complement strand
GGCCTCCTTGAAGATATCGACGAACCCGTTGCCATTCTGGATGCTCATTCTGGACCCCCGTACATCTCTTTTCAGCGGCGTCCAGAGTATCACAGAGCCCAGGAGAGGCCAAGCGGGAGTTCCGACTTTGTTCCCAAAGAGGTAACCGGTCGGGGGAGGCGACGCAAAATAGCGGAACTAAATAGCCGAGCTACAGCTAACTTTGAATAAGAGTAATGAAAAACAAGCTCGATTTGTAC
>NZ_JBPQTX010001300.1:0-239 GCF_051386555.1 Streptomyces sp. URMC 126 | reverse complement strand
ATTAGATAAGTGGTCGAGTCGTTCATTGATCTTTTGTAACGTGTCATGGATCTCATCTAATTCATGGCGCATGTAGTCGCGTGTAACAGTCTCGCCTACCGCAATACGGACACCGGCAAGTTCACGGGCGAGGAATTCAGTATCAGCTTTAGTTTGGGCGGCACGTACACGATCTTCCTGCAGACTGACACGATCGCGATTCTCTTGACGATTTTGTGCCAGCAGAATAAGCGGTGCTG
>NZ_JBPQTX010001299.1:0-239 GCF_051386555.1 Streptomyces sp. URMC 126 | reverse complement strand
GGATGCCGCAGGAACGCTGGGGCATTTCTGTCGGGCCTGCACCGCGCCTGCGCGCGCCGCGTTTTGACGAGGCCGCGTTCGACATGGGCACCGACCCGCTGCAATTGCGGATCGAGCTTGATCCGTGACTGCGACCCGTTGACCGACAAGGATTTTCACGCATGACATTCCGCTTTCTGCACGCATCGGATCTGCATTTGGGCAAGCCCTTCGGCGGCTATCCCGAGGGTATCCGCAAC
>NZ_JBPQTX010001298.1:0-240 GCF_051386555.1 Streptomyces sp. URMC 126 | reverse complement strand
TCGAGGGTGCGCAGCACATGGACGCCCGGGTCGCTCTCGGCGCCGGGCAGGGGGATCGGCTCGGCGCCGGTGGCGACGACCAGGCCGTCGTAGGGCACCGGGCCGGCGTCGGTGACCAGGACGCGCGCGGCGGCGCGCTGGGCGGTCACCTGCCGGCCGAGGACCAGCTCGACGTCCAGGCCGGCGAAGTCGACGTCGAAGGCCGAGGTCTCGGCCTTGCCGAGCAGCACGGCCTTGGAC
>NZ_JBPQTX010001297.1:0-240 GCF_051386555.1 Streptomyces sp. URMC 126 | reverse complement strand
GGTATGGCGATAATGAAATAGCCGCCGTAAAAGGCTGACTGCACGAATGCACTAGCAAGATCCGAAAGAGCAAACACAGCCTTAAATTGGGTGATGAGGATGTCGTTCATGCTCACCGCCATTCCCCACATCGTGAAACATATCGACAGCAGAATGAATTGGAAGAATGGGGTGCGATTCAGGTATCCGTCACGCAACAGCAAGGTGTGGTCCTTGATGAGGCCCCACGACGCGTTGGGG
>NZ_JBPQTX010001296.1:0-240 GCF_051386555.1 Streptomyces sp. URMC 126 | reverse complement strand
CCTCGAAGTCCTCCGGCATACGGGTGCAGGCCTCGAACGCCATGGGGCAGCGGTCCCGGAAGGTGCAGCCCGGATCGTCGCCGGGGAGGGTGGAGCCGCCCGCCGGCTCGATGCCCGGCGCCTCGGTGAGCCGGGCTCGGTCGCGGGCGTCGGGGTTGGGCGCGGCGGCCGCCAGGATCCTGGTGTACGGATGCCGCGGATTGAGGATGACCTCGTCCGCCGGCCCCCTCTCCACCACAC
>NZ_JBPQTX010001295.1:0-240 GCF_051386555.1 Streptomyces sp. URMC 126 | reverse complement strand
GAATAACGCTTCGTACAGGCCGTGCTACACCTAGTTGCCGAAATCGCCGGTTAGGTTTGCTCTGTTATGCGTTTACGGTTGCTCGGGCGGCGAACCGGGGTGTCGATCCGACCGGTTCGTGTCACTTTCCGATCGGTCGGCGGTTCGCTTGTGCCCGGAGGGTGGTCCCCGTCCGAACTGGCGACCGGTGCGGCCGTGCCGGGGGCCGCCTCAGCGGCGGCGGCGCTGGATCGCCATGGC
>NZ_JBPQTX010001294.1:0-240 GCF_051386555.1 Streptomyces sp. URMC 126 | reverse complement strand
GGGCTGGGTGCAGCGCCGCTATGCCCAGGAGCCGCGCCAGCCCGTGCGCTTCTATCTGGATGCAGGCCGCTACGAGCGTACACGCGGCGGGCAGGACGGCATCCTGGAAACCAACCGCCACCTGGCCGACGTGCTGCGCGCCAAGGGCTACGAGGTCACGCAGGCCGAGCATGAAACCAGCCATGACTACCTGCAATGGCAGGGATCGCTGGCCTGCGGCCTGGTGGCCCTGCTCAACCC
>NZ_JBPQTX010001293.1:0-240 GCF_051386555.1 Streptomyces sp. URMC 126 | reverse complement strand
CCAATATCGCCCTCGATCTCCTGGGCCAGGCCCGCGTGCTGCTGTCGCAGGCCGGTGACGAGGACGAGCCGCAGCATCCAGTGCTCGGCGTGGTCGCGGTGGTAGGCCACCTCCTTGACCGCCTTGGCGGCCAGCGGGGCGAAGGGGCCGTCCCCGTGCGCGAGCCGGCCGTAGAGCAGCTCCTGATAGGTGGAGAAGTACAGCTGCCGGGCCATGGTGTGGGCGAAGTCGCCATTGGGC
>NZ_JBPQTX010001292.1:0-240 GCF_051386555.1 Streptomyces sp. URMC 126 | reverse complement strand
CCGTACAGGCGGCCATTGCCACCGATGGCAAGAACCTGGCCGAAGTGTTGAACAAAGTGCATGCGGCCCGTCCGTCCGCCGTGTTGCTGGCCACGGCCGGCACGGTGTCGGTCGCGCTGGTGCGCGGCCTGCGCAAAAGCGTGCCCGGCGTGCTGCTCACGGGCCTGAGCGTGACCTTGCCCAACGACAGCCTCAAGCCGCTGGGCGACGACGCCCGGGGCCTTGCCATGACCATGGTCG
>NZ_JBPQTX010001291.1:0-240 GCF_051386555.1 Streptomyces sp. URMC 126 | reverse complement strand
CGCTGCCGGGCGATCGCGTCGGTGATGGAGGTGGTCACCCCCGAGTCGTTGCGGGTGTAGGTGTCGTCCTGTGCCAGCCCGTTGCCGGCGCTGGTGTTGGTCCTGACCGTCAGCAGCGCGCCGGTTCCGTTGGCGTCGTTGTAGGTGTAGGCCCGTGACGCGGTCCCGACGGTCGTGTCCGTCGTGCCGTAGGTCCGCTCCGTCAGCCGGGCCGTGGCGGCGGGCTGTACGCCTTCCACA
>NZ_JBPQTX010001290.1:0-240 GCF_051386555.1 Streptomyces sp. URMC 126 | reverse complement strand
CAGGAAGCCGCGCCCGTCGCCGATCTCCGGATTGTAGGAGCGGAACTGGTGGCCGTGGTAGCGCAGCGCCAGCGGCTCCGGCAGATTGCTCGGCAGCGGCTCGAACCGATGAAAATGCGCCTCCCAGTCGACTGCGCCCAGCCCGACCGCCTCGGCCCAGCGCCCGTCCAGGAAACGCGGAATGGCGGCCGGGAAGCTGGCGGGAGCCACGGGATCGTAAAAATCGGCGCCCAACTCCAG
>NZ_JBPQTX010001289.1:0-240 GCF_051386555.1 Streptomyces sp. URMC 126 | reverse complement strand
GAGGAGGACGGCGAGGCCCACCTCCTCCTCCGCCTTGAGCACCACCCTGCCCGGGTTGCGGCGCCACCGGTCCTCCTCCATCACGGCCCGGGCGGCACGGACGGCGTCGGACAGCCTGTCGTCCACGGCGGAGGCGGCAGAGCGGGCACGCATCTTGCCGGTCTTGCCGGTTGGTGACTTCGAGGGTGCGGCGCTCGGCACCACCGGGGAGGCGGGCGTCACGCTACGGGTCCGGCCGCC
>NZ_JBPQTX010001288.1:0-240 GCF_051386555.1 Streptomyces sp. URMC 126 | reverse complement strand
CGGCAGTGGTGCTCATGGGTAGCGATTATCGATACCCGAGGTGCTGGTTTGCGCGGCGGGTGCAGAAAAACGATGCTGGAAGGGCCGGTGGCTCGCCACACTCCGCGCCACTTTCCACGAGGAGCAACACATGCCATCCACATTGATTTCACCGGCCGCCGCCCTGCGCGCGCTGTACTGGGGCGCCGCCTTGTTGCTGCTGGCCGCCTTGATTGGCCCTGCAGTGCCGCAGCCCCAGGA
>NZ_JBPQTX010001287.1:0-240 GCF_051386555.1 Streptomyces sp. URMC 126 | reverse complement strand
GCCGGCTAGAGGGTGTGGAAGCGCACGACCACGGCCGGATCGCGCGGCGGATCGAACAGGCTGGAGCGAGCCTGCGGCGAGAGCAGTTGGCGGCGGGGCATGGGCGTAGAGCACGCTAAGCGAGAAAGGAAAACGAACGTTTTTCGGGCGTGCCGGGCGATCCCACTATCGCGGTGCTGACGGCGCCATTTTGACCAGAAAACCCGATGCGGTAATCTTGGCAAGGAAAAGGATCAAGGA
>NZ_JBPQTX010001286.1:0-240 GCF_051386555.1 Streptomyces sp. URMC 126 | reverse complement strand
CGTCGGCGGGCTCCTGCGGGACGACCTTCAGGCCGCGGACGATCTCCTCGTTGGCCTTGCGCACCCGGCGGTGGGAGGCGTCGAGTTCGGCGGCCAGGTGCCTGCCGTACTCGGCCAGGTGGCCGGCCAGCTCCGGCAGGGCGTCCAGGTCGCGGATGATCTGGTTGCGGGCCCGCTGCTCGTGGGTGTTGGCGGTGGCGCGGGCGTCCAGCAGGGCGGCGGCCGCGTCGTCCTCCAGCC
>NZ_JBPQTX010001285.1:0-240 GCF_051386555.1 Streptomyces sp. URMC 126 | reverse complement strand
CTCCAGGTCGCCTTCGAGTTCGAGGTAGATCTCGCGCAGCCGCTCCAGGGTCTGCTCCTCCGGCTCGGCCCACAGCCCGCGGTCGGCGGCCTCCAGCAGCCGCTCGGTCACCCCGCGCAGCGCCCACGGGTTGGAGCGCTTCATGAACTCCTGGTTGGTCTCGTCGAAGACGTACTCGGCCGCGAGCCGCTGGTACATCCAGTCGTCCACGACCCCGGCCGTCGCGTCGTAGCCGAAGAG
>NZ_JBPQTX010001284.1:0-240 GCF_051386555.1 Streptomyces sp. URMC 126 | reverse complement strand
GTCCATGCCTGCCTGCATCAGGCCGCTGACCACCGCGCCCGCCACGAAATCATGGCGATAGATGCCGCCATCGACCACCAGGGCCGCGGCCACCACGGCGTCATACTTGCCGGTCAGAGCCAGCTTCTTGGCCAGCTGCGGCATCTCGAAGGCGCCGGGCACGTCCCAAGCCTCGATCTGTGCACCGGGCATCAGGCTGGCGGCCTGGGTCAGGAAACCTTCATGCGCGCGGTCCACGAC
>NZ_JBPQTX010001283.1:0-240 GCF_051386555.1 Streptomyces sp. URMC 126 | reverse complement strand
GACCGAGCCCGTCCGCCCCGCCGGCGCGCGCACCGTCCACCTGCTCCAGCGCAAGACGAGCAAGGTCGGCGCGGGCCTGGGCAAGACCACCGGCTGGATCCACCGCACCGAGCTCAGGCAGCGCGGCGTCACCATGCTCGCCGGCGTCACCTACGAGCGCATCTACGACGAGGGCCTGCACATCACCGTCGACGGGCACCCCCGGGTGCTGCCGGTGGACACCGTCGTGCTGTGCACCGG
>NZ_JBPQTX010001282.1:0-240 GCF_051386555.1 Streptomyces sp. URMC 126 | reverse complement strand
CCGTGATCGACGCCCTCACCGACAAGCTGGTGACCACCTTTGACGAGGCGGAGCGGACAAAGCTTTACCGTGAGGGGCTGACACTGGCGCGAGATCGGGTCCATGCCGTCTATCTGCACCAGCCCTTCATCACCTGGGCCATGCGCGAGGGCGTGGACGCCAAGGTCCGTGCCGACAGCGCCGTCAGCCTTGCGCATGTCACGGTGAACTGATCATGCCAGCCGGAGGCGAGCCATGAAT
>NZ_JBPQTX010001281.1:0-240 GCF_051386555.1 Streptomyces sp. URMC 126 | reverse complement strand
ATTCTGCATTGTACAAAGCTGGTCGCAGATTGTCTGTCATACCACCATCGACCGCAATATATTTCCGGACATTTGGAATGTCCTTATGCGATCCAATTCGGTACAAGGTTGTCCCAGCATCCCCTACAATACTCCGGCCTGGTTCGATCCAAATCTCAGGTAGAGGAATCGCAAGCGCCGTCAGCTCTTGGCGAACGATATCTGTAATGGCTTTGATATACGTTTCCGCTGGCTGTGGTG
>NZ_JBPQTX010001280.1:0-241 GCF_051386555.1 Streptomyces sp. URMC 126 | reverse complement strand
CGCTGGCGCCAGCCGTTGGGCCGGACACCGCGATCCTCCCCCTGCTCAACGGCATGCGCCATATGGACCTGCTGAAGACCCGCTTCGGTGAGGGCCGGGTGCTTGGCGGATTGTGCCTGATCTCGGCCGCTCTCGATCCCGAGGGGCGGGTTCTCCATCTCAACGATCTCCACACCCTGTCCTTCGGCGAGCCGGACGGCATGCGCTCACCCCGGATCGAGGCCATTGCCGCGGCACTCTC
>NZ_JBPQTX010001279.1:0-241 GCF_051386555.1 Streptomyces sp. URMC 126 | reverse complement strand
ACATGGCGCAGAAGGCTGTAGGAGTAGGGGATGCGCTGGGCGAGCCCCTGCTGTGTGAGTCCGGCGCGCTTGCGCTGGGCGGCGATCCGGTTACCGATGTGCTCGTCGTCGGATGCGGGCATACCGGGTCCCTCCGTTTCTCGCGGCATCTGAACGGTACCCGCGACCCGCCGCCCGTCCCAGTGAGTTCGCGCTGATCAGGTGTGGTGAACTGCGGAGCATGAGGAACCGAGTCATGTTC
>NZ_JBPQTX010001278.1:0-241 GCF_051386555.1 Streptomyces sp. URMC 126 | reverse complement strand
GCCGTACATGTGCAACCCCGACAACCTGGCCACCAAGATCGCCGAGCTGGTCAACGCGGGCAAGATGACCGGCATCTCCGACATCCGCGACGACACCTCGGCGCGCACCGGGCAGCGGCTGGTCATCGTGCTCAAGCGTGACGCCCAGCCGCGGGTGGTGATGAACAACCTCTACAAGCACACTCAGCTGCAGGACACCTTCGGCTGCAACATGCTGGCGCTGGTGGACGAGGTGCCGCGC
>NZ_JBPQTX010001277.1:0-241 GCF_051386555.1 Streptomyces sp. URMC 126 | reverse complement strand
CAGGTGCGCTGGACGTGGCACGTGAGGCCGCACATGCCGAGGCACGCCGCGCCATCGACGCAATAAATGTGCTCCCAAGCAATTTGCATACGGCAAGTTTGCTACAATTGGCGTCTCAGCTTTTGGAGCGACGCACCTGATTCAGGCTGCTCGCTTTTTCTACAAAAGCAACGGGGTGTAGCTTAGCCTGGTAGAGCGCTACGTTCGGGACGTAGAGGCCGGAGGTTCGAATCCTCTCACC
>NZ_JBPQTX010001276.1:0-241 GCF_051386555.1 Streptomyces sp. URMC 126 | reverse complement strand
ATCGAACCTGTCGCCACCTGGTCGTGGTACGTCATCCTGGGCGCCTATGGCTTGACGGCGGCCTGGTGGGCCTGGGCGGACATGTCGGGCTACACCAAGCGGCGCGCGGCCGACAAGATCGAGCAGCGGCGCCTGAAGAGCATCGAAAAGAACAAGGAAGCCATGGGTACGGGCACGCGTTCGCGCCGCTGATCGGATCTGAATTGCGCAGCAGGCTTCGTCGCAGGCGATGCCTGGGGTC
>NZ_JBPQTX010001275.1:0-241 GCF_051386555.1 Streptomyces sp. URMC 126 | reverse complement strand
GACCTGGCTGGAGCACGCCACCCGGGGCGGTGCGGACGCCGTCGGCCTGGGCGCCCTCACCGGTACCGTCGCCCCGGGCACGGCGGCCGACTTCCTCCTCGTGGACATCGACACCCCGGAGCTGGCGCTCTCCTGGGACCTGCCGTGGGAGCTGGTGCGCCGCGGCAACCGGGACCAGATCGCGGCCGTCTTCGTCGGGGGTCACCTACGGCTGTGGCACGGCCGGCCGACCAGCTGGGAC
>NZ_JBPQTX010001274.1:0-241 GCF_051386555.1 Streptomyces sp. URMC 126 | reverse complement strand
CATAGGGCACGGTCGACGGCCACAGGCGCTTGTCACGCTCAATGCGGTCTTTGAGCCAGTCGACCATCTTGATCGCGTTGCGGGCGTCCCAGGGCGACCAAAACCAATGTTGGACGATCGGCAGGGCGGGCTCGTCGAACTCGTCGAGGACTACGAAGGCGACGGGCACGTCGAAGCCCATCGTGTCGGATTTGTCGAATGCGCCGGTGTACTTCGTTGCCACGATGCGGCGGCCTTGGAA
>NZ_JBPQTX010001273.1:0-241 GCF_051386555.1 Streptomyces sp. URMC 126 | reverse complement strand
CCGTATCCCAGGTGTCGTTGAGAATGCCCATGGGATTGATATCGAAGAAGGATATGACCAACCCGACGATCAGTGAGAGAACGAGAATTCTGATGATCCAACTCATCGGGTCGAAACGCTCCATGGATTTCCGGATTTCATGATGCACTGGTGCGATGCACCGCTGTCAAATCGGTGCCCGTCCGCGCGAAAAAAACCACCCGGACACGGAATAACCGACGCCAACAGGCTGTTTTAAAGG
>NZ_JBPQTX010001272.1:0-241 GCF_051386555.1 Streptomyces sp. URMC 126 | reverse complement strand
ACTACAAGCAGTACCTACTGCCGGGCATCATGGGTCAGACTATCGTGTTCACCGCGTTCATCGTCGCCACCGGTATCACCGCCGACATCGAGAAGGGCATCATCGACCGTTTCCGGTCGCTCCCCATCCGACGGTCGGCAGTGCTGATCGGACGCAGCATCGCGAGTCTGCTGCACTCGTCGATCGGCATCGTCGTGATGGCACTGACGGGCGTCATCATCGGCTGGCGGATCACCACGTC
>NZ_JBPQTX010001271.1:0-241 GCF_051386555.1 Streptomyces sp. URMC 126 | reverse complement strand
CGACCCCGCGCCGCTCAAGGCCGAGGCCGTCGCCGTCCCGGGCGGCTACCGGGTGGACGTGAGGGCCTCGTCGTTCGCGCGCGACATCGCGATCCTGGCCGACCGGGTCGCCCCCGACGCGGTCGTGGACGAGATGCTGGTGTCCCTGCCGGCGGGGGAGAGCCGCTCCTTCACCGTGCGGACCGACGCCGACATCGACCCCGCCGTGCTGACGGAGCCGCCGGTGCTGCGCTCCGCCAAC
>NZ_JBPQTX010001270.1:0-241 GCF_051386555.1 Streptomyces sp. URMC 126 | reverse complement strand
CACGACGCCGGCACCTTCGCCATCGAGGGCGAGCCCACGGCGCTCTCCTCCCCCCGCGAGGCCCTCGACCGCGGCATCGCCACGGTCTACCAGGACCTGGCCGTCGTGCCCCTCATGCCGGTCTGGCGGAACTTCTTCCTCGGCTCGGAGCCCACCCGCGGCAAGGGCCCCTTCCGCCGCCTGGACGTGGCGACGATGCGCGAGACCACCCGCGCCGAGCTGCTGCGCATGGGCATCGACC
>NZ_JBPQTX010001269.1:0-241 GCF_051386555.1 Streptomyces sp. URMC 126 | reverse complement strand
CCTCGTACATCGAGTACGCGACCGAGGCGACGGTGTCCAGGCCGATGAGGTCGGCGAGCTTGAGCGGCCCCATGGGGTGCGCGCAGCCCATCTCCATGCCGTTGTCGATGTCCTCGCGGCTGGCGATGCCCGTCTCGAACATCCGGATCGCCGAGAGCAGGTACGGGATCAGCAGCGCGTTGACCACGAAGCCCGAGCGGTCCTGGGCGCGGATGGCGTGCTTGCCCAGCAGCTTGACGAC
>NZ_JBPQTX010001268.1:0-241 GCF_051386555.1 Streptomyces sp. URMC 126 | reverse complement strand
ACCATCACCGGCGTGACCCGGACCTCCGTGTGCGCCGAGCCCGGCGACTCCGGCGGCTCCTACATCTCCGGCAACCAGGCCCAGGGCGTCACCTCCGGCGGCTCCGGCAACTGCCGCACCGGCGGCACCACCTACCACCAGCCGGTCAACGAGATCCTCTCCGTGTACGGCCTGACGCTGAAGACCACCGGCGGCGGCCCGGGCCCCGAGCCCACCGACCCGCCCACCGACCCGCCGGGAG
>NZ_JBPQTX010001267.1:0-241 GCF_051386555.1 Streptomyces sp. URMC 126 | reverse complement strand
CCATGAAGGCCATGCGCGCCGAGGTGGACGTGCTCACGCTGACGGCCACGCCCATCCCGCGCACCATGGGCATGGCGCTGGAAGGCCTGCGCGACCTGTCCGTCATCGCCACCGCGCCCCAGCGGCGCCTGGCCATCAAGACCTTTGTGCGCAACGAGGGTACGGGCGTGATCCGCGAGGCCGTGCTGCGCGAGCTCAAGCGCGGCGGCCAGTGCTACTTCCTGCACAACGAGGTCGAGAC
>NZ_JBPQTX010001266.1:0-241 GCF_051386555.1 Streptomyces sp. URMC 126 | reverse complement strand
GAGCGGCGAGTTCGCCGTGCAGATCGGCAGCCCCCGGGGTGCTGTCACCGCTGCGGCTGGCGAGGACGAGGTGCTGCGCGCCGTTGGCGGCTGCCCAGCGGGCGACGTGTGCGCCGAGGGCGCCGGTGCCGCCGGTGATCAGGACGGTGCCGCGCGGCTGCCACACGCTTCCGTTGGTGCCGGTGCGGGCTATTCGTCGGGCGAGGACACCGACCGCGCGGATGGCCACCTGGTCCTCGCC
>NZ_JBPQTX010001265.1:0-241 GCF_051386555.1 Streptomyces sp. URMC 126 | reverse complement strand
ACACACCCGCGCGGGGCATCATTCCCGCGCCAGCCACTCGCGTACCGCGCCGGTGATCACACCGAGCGCCTCCTCCTGGCCGAGCGCCGCCCTCTTCGGCACGGCGAAGCCGTGGTCGCCACCGGGCACCTCGACGACCTCCGTGCCCTCGGGGAACTCGGCGGGCCGCCCGAAGGGGTCGCGCCCGCCCTGGACGACCAGGGTCGGCACCCCCGCCCCCAGCAGCTCACCGGCCCGGGAC
>NZ_JBPQTX010001264.1:0-241 GCF_051386555.1 Streptomyces sp. URMC 126 | reverse complement strand
CGGTGGTCGTGCGCGTCGCCGCGGCCGGCACCGGTGAGGAGGCCTGCACCACCCTGGAGTCGACCGAGGGGCACAGCGCCTGCCCCGTGATGACCGTGCACGCCAAGGAGCCCGGTGTCTGGGGCTCCCGGCTGCGCCTGGCCGTCGACCACGACACCCGCGACCCCGAAGAGACCTTCAACCTGCGGATCCTGGACGCGGACGGCAGCACGCGCGAGACCTTCACCGGCCTGTCCATGGA
>NZ_JBPQTX010001263.1:0-241 GCF_051386555.1 Streptomyces sp. URMC 126 | reverse complement strand
CCACATTGATGTCCATGACGGCGGGGGAGGACAGGCCCAGCTGGGCGGCGACGCGGGCCGCCGTGTTGGGGCTGCGATCCACGGCGGTGCAGGTGGCCACGAGCACGAGATCGATCTCGTCCGCGGAGAGACCGCTGCCGGCCAGGGCCTTGGCGGCCGCGGCGGCCGCCATCCGGTCGACGGTCTCGTCGGGCGCGGCGATGTGCCGGGTCCGGATGCCGACGCGGCTGCTGATCCACTC
>NZ_JBPQTX010001262.1:0-241 GCF_051386555.1 Streptomyces sp. URMC 126 | reverse complement strand
GACCGTGGCCGCCGACCGGGAGGCCAAGGCGCTGCGCAAGGCGCAGCACAAGGGCGCGCTGGCCGACGCCGCGCGCAACTCCGCGGCCCGCTCCCTGGAGCGCCTCGCCCCGGCCGACAGGGAGGGCGGGCCGGCCGGTGAGCCGAAGGTGCTGGGCGACTTCTTCGGCCGCAAGGGCGCCTGATGGCCGCCTTGAAGATGTCGGCGAAGAAGGCCGCGTACTGGAACCAGCGATTCGAAC
>NZ_JBPQTX010001261.1:0-241 GCF_051386555.1 Streptomyces sp. URMC 126 | reverse complement strand
AGCTGGTGCAGCGCCTCGCACACCCCGGTGTCCCCGCTGTACGTCAGCGCCTTCCCGCCGTGCTCCACCCGGAAGCCATACGTCTCCACGGGGTGGCTGACCCGGTCCGTGCGGATCGTGAAGGGCCCGACCTCGAACGTGCCGGGCCTCAGCGTGCGGAAGTCGAACACCTCGCTCATCGACTTCTCGTCCGGCACGTCGTCGTACGCCGCGACCAGGCGCTGCTCGGTGCCCTCCGGGC
>NZ_JBPQTX010001260.1:0-242 GCF_051386555.1 Streptomyces sp. URMC 126 | reverse complement strand
CCGTAGCGCTCGTCGTTGGCGAGGGCGTACTCCAGGCACTCGACGCGCCCCTCGCACGACTGACAGATCTTCTTGGCGTCCACGGGTGTTCTGCCCGGCTCCGGGAAGAAGGGCTCGGAGCCGATCTGCGCGCACAGCGCGCGCTCCCACCATCCGGTCAGCTGCCCGACCGGACCGGAGTAATCAATTGCCATGCCCAGGAGCCTGCCCGGCGCCGATCAACGTTCTGTCAACGTCCGATC
>NZ_JBPQTX010001259.1:0-242 GCF_051386555.1 Streptomyces sp. URMC 126 | reverse complement strand
AGGACCACCTCAACCGCGGCCGCAACATGGACACGCGGACCGCCGCCTCGGCCTGCCGGTTCATCGTCTAGGTGCTGGAGCACGGCGGCATGACGACCAAGCAGGCGCCCGAGGGCGAGCCCGCAATCCGCACCATCGCCATGCCGGCCGACACCAACCCGGCCGGCGACATCTTCGGCGGCTGGCTGATGGGGCAGATGGACCTCGCCGCCGGCAACGTCGCCGCCCGCCGCGCGCGGGGC
>NZ_JBPQTX010001258.1:0-242 GCF_051386555.1 Streptomyces sp. URMC 126 | reverse complement strand
CCAGGGAGCCGGCCACGAACACCCCGCCGTAGGCCGCGAGGACGCGGCCGAAGTGCGCGTCGGGCTGGAGCGTGGCGATGAAGCCGTAGGCGCCGAGGGCGACGACCCCGGCGCCGATCCACGCCCAGCCGCGGTGTTCCCGTACGCCCTGCCAGACCAGCCAGGCCCCGCCGATCTCCAGCAGGGCGGCGAGCACGAAGAGGGCGGCGGAGCGGGCGATCGACATGGGCCCAGCGTAGAAG
>NZ_JBPQTX010001257.1:0-242 GCF_051386555.1 Streptomyces sp. URMC 126 | reverse complement strand
GACCTGGGACACCACCGGGATCCTGCTCAACCGCACGAGCGATCCGAAATGGCGCTATTCGATGCCCAAGGAAGGCGGGCTTGCCTGGACCGACACCATCGCGATTCCGGCGGGTGCCGAGAATGTCGAGCAGGCCTATGCCTTCATCGACTTCATGCTGTCGCCGCAGGCAGGCGGCGTGTTCTCCAACATGACCGGCTACAACTCCTGCGCGGTCGGCGCCGACCAGCATCTTTCGGAAC
>NZ_JBPQTX010001256.1:0-242 GCF_051386555.1 Streptomyces sp. URMC 126 | reverse complement strand
GAGTTGCCGGGATTGATGGAGGCGTCGGTCTGGAGGGCGCTCATGTAGGAGGCCTTGGAGCCCTGGCCGTCGCTGGAGGCGACGGGGCGGTTCTTGGCGCTGATGATGCCGGTGGTGACCGTGCCGGACAGGCCGTACGGGGCGCCGATGGCGATGGTGGCGTCGCCGACCTGGACCTTGTCGGAGTCGCCGAGCGGCAGCGGGGTGAGCTCGGCGTCGCCGGCGTTCTTCAGCTTGATGAC
>NZ_JBPQTX010001255.1:0-242 GCF_051386555.1 Streptomyces sp. URMC 126 | reverse complement strand
CCCCGGAGGCGCCCGGCGCGCACGTGGAGCCGCCCGAGCCCAGGGGCCCGCTCGCCGTGGCCGGCTCCGGCGCCCTTGCCCGGGCCGGCGCGCTCCACCACGTCGTCCAGATGGCGAGCGTGCTCACCGAGGCCGTCACCGTGCGCGAGGTCTGCGCGGCCGTCGCGGAACAACTGCTGCCGGCCTTCGGCGGACAGGAGCTGGCGCTCTATGTGATCCGTGACCGCCGCATGCACCTGGCC
>NZ_JBPQTX010001254.1:0-242 GCF_051386555.1 Streptomyces sp. URMC 126 | reverse complement strand
GGCTTGGTAGGAGCCAAATTGGTAGATGCTCTGGGGTGTCAGTCCCAGGTGTCCCATCACGGGAATTCCCGCCGCTGTCATCCGTGCGACGGCGTCGAGCACTCGCTGGCCACCTTAGAGCTTGACCGCAGCTGCGCCTGCTTCCTTCATCAAGCGCCCAGCGTTCCGGAATGCTTCGTCGGGATGAACTTGGTAGCTCATGAACGGCATGTCGGCAACGATGAGCGCACGCGATGCACCAC
>NZ_JBPQTX010001253.1:0-242 GCF_051386555.1 Streptomyces sp. URMC 126 | reverse complement strand
ACCCGGTGCTGCTGGACGACATCGGGGTGCTGCTGCTGGCCCTGCGCTCGGTGCACGCCGCGGCGGCCCGGGCCGGCCGCCCCGCCCCGGCGCTCGAACGGCCGAGCGTGCGCTGCGAGCCGCGGGGCCGCGTGCCAGGGTGAGGGAGAAGGGCCGGTCCAGCCCGCGCGGCCCCGCGCACCCCGGCGCCGTACGGCCTGTACGGCACGGTGCGCCGCCCGCGCGAACCCCAGGGCAGCACC
>NZ_JBPQTX010001252.1:0-242 GCF_051386555.1 Streptomyces sp. URMC 126 | reverse complement strand
GGACATAGCCTACAATATGACGTATTCGACGTCTTGATATATATTGATTGAAGTATTGAATACGTCCTTCATCTGCATTCTCAATACCTGCAATTAAACGCAATAATGTAGATTTTCCAGCACCATTTTCACCTAATAAAATAGTAATTTTATGAGGTTGAAATTGCATATCTAGGGAATCGAAAATATGCTTCTTTTTATAGCTTTTTGAAACATTTTGAATATCTATCATTGAATATAAC
>NZ_JBPQTX010001251.1:0-242 GCF_051386555.1 Streptomyces sp. URMC 126 | reverse complement strand
CCTGCGGCGTGAGCACCGAGGTGGGCTCGTCAAGAATGAGCACGCGCGGGTGCGTGAGCAGGGCGCGGATGATTTCCACGCGCTGCATCTCGCCCACGCTCAGCGTGTGCACGGGGCGGTGGGGATCGACCTCCAGCCCGTAGTCATGCGCCGTGGACTCGATGCGCTGCACCACCTCGGCCAGCGTCAGGCTTTTGTCCAGGCCCAGCCAGACGTTCTCGGCCACGGACAGCGTGTCGAAC
>NZ_JBPQTX010001250.1:0-242 GCF_051386555.1 Streptomyces sp. URMC 126 | reverse complement strand
CGGTGGTGGGCTCGTCGAGCAGCAGGACGGCCGGTTCGGTGAGGAGTCCGGCCGCCAGGTCGAGGCGGCGGCGCATGCCACCGGAGTAGGTGCGGGCCGGCCGGTCGGCGGCGCCGCCCAGGTCGAACCGCTCCAGCAGCTCGTCCGCCCGCGCGGCCACCGCCGCGCCGCGCAGACCGCACAGCCGGGCGAACAACCGCAGATTTTGACGGCCCGTCAGGTCTTGGTCCACGGAGACGTAC
>NZ_JBPQTX010001249.1:0-242 GCF_051386555.1 Streptomyces sp. URMC 126 | reverse complement strand
CAACTGCTCTATCCCGGTCCACACGTCCCGCAGCCGGGACTCCACCAGGCCGTCGGTGTAGAGCAGCAGCGTGGCCCCGGCCGGGGCGTCCAGCTCCACGGCCTCGAAGTCCACCCCGCCGACCCCGATCGGCGCGCCGGGCGGCACCCGCAGCACCTCCGCCCGGCCGCCCAGGTGCAGCAGCACCGGCGGCGGGTGCCCGGCGTTGGCGATCACGATGCGGTGCGCGACCGGGTCGTACA
>NZ_JBPQTX010001248.1:0-242 GCF_051386555.1 Streptomyces sp. URMC 126 | reverse complement strand
GAGCGACTCGTTGCAGATGTGCGCCCCCTCGTAGAAGAGGGCGAATCTGTAGAGGATGTGGCCCGTAAGCTGGCTGAGGTCTTGGACGAGCACGGGTATGCCGCCACGGTGGACCGCGCTGGTCAGGGAGTGCAAATCTGTCAGCATCATTGCCCGGTCTCCCATGTGGCGGCCGAGCACCCAGAGCTGTGTGAGGCGGAACAAGAAGTCTTTTCTGCTCTATTAGGCAAACACGTGCAGCC
>NZ_JBPQTX010001247.1:0-242 GCF_051386555.1 Streptomyces sp. URMC 126 | reverse complement strand
CACCGACTGAACGACCACCGCCCTCCCCGCCGACGACGCCGGGGCCCAGGGGACACCGAGGACACCACCCGGCGCCCGACCCGGTCACCCGCCGGCACCGCCGCCCGCCACGAGCCCGCCACCAGCCCGCCGCGCGGGCCGCGGCACGTCCTCCGCCGCACCCCCTTCCACCCGCTGACGCTTTCGAAAGGCGGACGACCGCATGACCAGCCCCAGTACCACCCCCCGTACCACCCCCAGCA
>NZ_JBPQTX010001246.1:0-243 GCF_051386555.1 Streptomyces sp. URMC 126 | reverse complement strand
GGCGCGCAACCTCGCGATGATCGTGGACGGCCGCTACCACGTGGTGCTGGTCATCGGCCCGGACGGCCGGCAGGAGGAGCTCGACCGCCACTTCGGGCAGGCGACGGCCACGTACCGCACGGGCGGCGGCTGACCGGACACCCCGCGAGGCGTCCCACGCCGTACGGGCCCGCGGGACGCCCCCGCGCCGTACGGACCCGCGGCCGCACCGCCGCGTACGGGTGCCTCCGCCCGCCCCCGTAC
>NZ_JBPQTX010001245.1:0-243 GCF_051386555.1 Streptomyces sp. URMC 126 | reverse complement strand
GACGGCAAGGTCACGTGGTGCGAGTTGGACATCGCCCCCGGCGCCCCGGAGCGCCTGCCCGAAAATCCGTGTTCCATCAGAGCGGACGTGCTCCTCAACCTCTACGGCCACACGGAGCCGACGTCCGGCCGTCTGACCGGCGTTGTCACCGAAGACGCGGCCGTACGACTGATCGCCGACGTCCTCCACTGGCTGAGCGCCCACGGCCACGACCCGGACACCGCACTCGACCACGCCCAGACA
>NZ_JBPQTX010001244.1:0-243 GCF_051386555.1 Streptomyces sp. URMC 126 | reverse complement strand
CCACCGGGAGCGAGGCGCCGGCCTTGCTACGCGGCGCGCGGACCCGGATCGTCATTGTCGGGGTCATCGATGATCGGCGGTGCTGGTCTTGGCCGAAAGCTCACGACCGTCGACTGCGAGCCAGAATTTTCTGCAGCCAGTTGAATCGGCTTCGTCCCCTGCCGGTCGCGCTCGCGCAGGTCGGCTTCCGGCTGGAAGACGAGCTTCTCCACGGTCAGTGTTTCCGACCCGTCTTCACCCAGG
>NZ_JBPQTX010001243.1:0-243 GCF_051386555.1 Streptomyces sp. URMC 126 | reverse complement strand
ACGAGGAACTGGTCGCCCTGGTCCGCGGGCTGGAGAACCAGTACGACGCCGCGGCCGGCGCGGAGACGCGCGGCAACCTCGTCGCCGAGTCCGTCACGCTGCCGTCGGCGGACGAGATCGGGCGCGAGTTCGAGCGGTTCCTCGCCGAGCGGGAAGGGGAAGGCGGCTGACCGCCGCGGGGTGTTCTCGTACGTGGGTATCCCGGGGCCGGGGCCGAAGCCGAGGGCGGGGGCGCGGGTCGTG
>NZ_JBPQTX010001242.1:0-243 GCF_051386555.1 Streptomyces sp. URMC 126 | reverse complement strand
CTTCATGGTCGACGGCCCCTCGCTGCACGGCGACACCGCGCTGGGCCGGCCCGTCGGCGACTCCGGCGTGGTCGCGTTCGGCCGGGATCTCAAGGTCAGCTACCGCGTGTGGTCGCCGAAGAACGGTTACCCGGGACACGCCGCCTACCGCGACTTCCACACCTATGACCACGTCACCGGGTTGAAGCCGGCGCGGGTCACCGGCCGCAACGTGACGTCCTCGAATAAAGCGCCCTACGACCC
>NZ_JBPQTX010001241.1:0-243 GCF_051386555.1 Streptomyces sp. URMC 126 | reverse complement strand
GTACAGCGATCCTCGCTACCTTGGTTGCACTGGATGGAGATGGAACCACGACTTATATGATTACCGTTACCGCGATGCTGCCTTTGTATCGCAAGCTGGGAATCAAACCGATGATTTTGGCAGTCATGTCAATGCTCGCACTCGGTGTCATGAACATGACGCCTTGGGGTGGACCGAAAGCACGTGTCATGAGTGTACTCCATATGGATGTTTCCGATATTTTTGTTCCAGTTATTCCTGCGA
>NZ_JBPQTX010001240.1:0-243 GCF_051386555.1 Streptomyces sp. URMC 126 | reverse complement strand
ATATTGGATTGGATGTTTATTGAATCCGTAAAGAGTTATTATCATCCTAGTCTTCCGGTTGAAATAAAAGGAAAGAACGAGTCAAGTTAGTTTCAGTTAGCTCCTTTTGCTGTCACCACAAAATTTCGTTTTTTTTTTGCTCAGGCTTCATTTTTCATACTTTCTCCTTTCTTCTCCCTTGATATCCCCTTTATGAAATATAAAGAGTTGTAAAGCAACTAAAGACGAGTATCATTTTTCATC
>NZ_JBPQTX010001239.1:0-243 GCF_051386555.1 Streptomyces sp. URMC 126 | reverse complement strand
CATCTCAGCCAGGATAGCCTCGGCCTCACGGCGTGCTCGATCATAGGCCGTCACCGGCACCTGGCTGAGCACTACAGCTGTCTGCAACGACGGGCTGAACGACTCCGCCGTCTCGAGCACGCTGTCGAGCTTGGCAAGCGTCCAAAAGTCGAATGAGCCTGGCCGGAGCGGCAAGAGGACGGTGTCGGCAGCGAGCAGGCCTTAGCGAAACTCGGGGCTGTCCGCACCGCCACAGTCAACAAC
>NZ_JBPQTX010001238.1:0-243 GCF_051386555.1 Streptomyces sp. URMC 126 | reverse complement strand
AACCAAAACTACGCCATACTAAATATAAATTGGATTTTCAATCTGAAATAAATATATTCGCCTTAATGGCTATTTTCAGAAAATTAAACCTCAATTATTCTAGAAACAAATAAATCCCATCCATTAGCCAATATTTCTTCGTAACTAGGATCTTCTGAATTCCCATCCAAATCAATAAACATGCTATTTTTTTCGGCAACTTCTTCAATTGAATTCCATGCAGCAAAGCATTCGCTACAATAC
>NZ_JBPQTX010001237.1:0-243 GCF_051386555.1 Streptomyces sp. URMC 126 | reverse complement strand
ACGTCGATGTCGCCCTGCCCGATGCCGTCGACCGCCTTGCCTCACTGGCCCGGCACCGCGACCACGACTTCTTCTGCCTCAACGACGTCAACACCCCGGAAGCCGAGCAGGAAGGTGTAGCCGACCGCCTCCACACCTTTCTCGAAAGCTACTTCCCCTTCCCCAGCCGCTACGAGCGCTGACCGGCTCAGCAGCTTGGGCAGTACGGTCCTGTTCAGTTGCTGAGGTTGAAAGGGCCCGGCC
>NZ_JBPQTX010001236.1:0-243 GCF_051386555.1 Streptomyces sp. URMC 126 | reverse complement strand
GTGTATAAGAGACAGGCTCGACGACATCATGTTCGCCCCCATGGGCGGGAGCCTCGACATCTCCGACACGCTCGACGAACTGTGCGGAATGCTGGCCGACGCCCTTCGGGAGACCACGTCCTCGTAAGGGCGTAAGACCACGCCCTCACGAGGGCGGATCGGGAGAACACACCATGCGAACGACTCCACTCCCGGGCACCGCCCGGGGATTTCGAGCGGAGCCGCTCAGCGACGCGTCCCGCC
>NZ_JBPQTX010001235.1:0-244 GCF_051386555.1 Streptomyces sp. URMC 126 | reverse complement strand
GGACCTGGGTCCGCTCGCACCGGTCGACCCGCCGGTGCGGTTCGGGTTCGGCTCCGCACCCCGCACACCCGCCCTGGTACGGGTGGTCACCACCGTCGCGGGGCCGCGGGCGCCCTCTCCCCCTGCCTCCGGCCGCAGAGGTCTGTAGCGTGGGAGACGTCCTTTCGGACCTCGGAGGTGCGGCATGCGCGTCCCGGCCATAGACACCGAGGGGCTGACGAAGCGCTTCGGCACGGTGACCGCC
>NZ_JBPQTX010001234.1:0-244 GCF_051386555.1 Streptomyces sp. URMC 126 | reverse complement strand
CCGCCGTGTTGCGGATGTCGGGTTCGACCACGACGCGCCGGGTGGCCGGGTCGGAGAACAGCATCTCCATCACGGTGCCGATGACGGCGCGGGTGAAGCCGTGGAGCGGGGTGTCGGTCGGCGCCACCAGGAAGTGCATGCCCACGTCCCCGGGCCGGGCCTCGTGGACCCCGACCAGTTCCACGTGGGCGGGGCAGTAGCGCTCCATGAGGAAGGCGGGCCGGCCGTCGTGCAGCCCCAGGAA
>NZ_JBPQTX010001233.1:0-244 GCF_051386555.1 Streptomyces sp. URMC 126 | reverse complement strand
CAGTTGGCCTGCGGCGTTCCCGGAGGACACACCACAGGCTCCGAGTGAAGCATGGATGGGGTTGTCGCAACGGACAATGAGCCTCGGTCATCATACCCCGTCTGGCGAATGCATTGTCATACTGCCGCCGTTTGACCAATCACATAACCAAAGGTGAGTGCCGGCCCCAAGGTGATGCCAGGTCCGGGATAGGACCCCGACATGATCGAATTGATGTCGTTGCCGCAAGCGTACAGTCCAGGAA
>NZ_JBPQTX010001232.1:0-244 GCF_051386555.1 Streptomyces sp. URMC 126 | reverse complement strand
GCGCCTGCCGGGCCGGCGAGGTCGTCCCCGCACCCGTCCCAAGCATCTCGCCGGCGACAAGGCTTACAGCTATCGACCGGTGTTCGCCTATCTGCGCGGACGCCGGATCAAACCGGTCATCCCGCCCCGCAAGGGCGGCAACATGGGACAGGGCTGCCCGCAAGCATTCGATCCTGATCTTTACCGCAGGCGCAACGCGATCGAGCGCTGCGTGGGATGGCTGAAGGGCTGCCGCTCCATTGCC
>NZ_JBPQTX010001231.1:0-244 GCF_051386555.1 Streptomyces sp. URMC 126 | reverse complement strand
GACTTAACACGCGCCGGCCGACCTTCGAGACCCGGGTGCTCAACGAGCAGCCCGGCTGCCTGCACGCCGGCATGGACGTGTACAAGTGGGCCTACAAGCTCGCCCCGTTCACGCCGTCCGACCTGGTGGCCGACTGCTTCGCGCTGGCCCGCGAGATCCGCACCCTCGACATGCGGGCCTCGCCGTACGACCTGACCGCCTGGGGCTACTCCCCCGTCGCCATCGAGACACCGGCGGGGAAGGC
>NZ_JBPQTX010001230.1:0-244 GCF_051386555.1 Streptomyces sp. URMC 126 | reverse complement strand
CATCAGCACGATCCGCGCCTCCTGCACGTAGTCGAAGTACTTGACGTTGTTGACGTGGCCGTAGGAGTCGAGGTCGGACCAGCGCACGGACAGCGGGTAGTGCGACGCCGGCTCCACGACGGCCGTCCTCGGCAGCGGGCGGAGCGGCACGGGCGGCTCGAGCACCGCCTGCAGGCCGGCCCGCTCCCCCGCGTCGAGCCGGCGCAGCCCGCCGCCAGCCAGGTCGAACGGGGTGGCGCCCGTC
>NZ_JBPQTX010001229.1:0-244 GCF_051386555.1 Streptomyces sp. URMC 126 | reverse complement strand
CCACGCACTTGAGCCCGGCGGCCCGGGCCCGGGCGTACACCTCGCGGAACGCCGACGGCGGGTTGCCGACCTCCGCCGAGTCGAGTCCGACACCGGCGATCCGGTGCAGATGGGGCCGGGCGCTCTCGAAGGTCTCCAGCGCGGACTCCGCGCTCTCGTCCCGCAGGAAGCACATGATGAGACGGGTGGTGATGCCGTACGTCTCCGGCGCGGTGTCCAGCGCGCGGCCCAGCCCGTTGATCAC
>NZ_JBPQTX010001228.1:0-244 GCF_051386555.1 Streptomyces sp. URMC 126 | reverse complement strand
GTCTTCTACTACACCGGGACCAGGAACTGGCCCGAGTACGACCTGCACTGGGCACCGGACGGCGGGCGGTGGACGACCGCGCCGGGGACGGCGATGGAGGCGGCCTGCACGGATTGGGTGAAGAAGACCGTCGATCCGGGCAGCGCGTCCGGGCTGCAGGCCGCCTTCAACAACGGCAACGGGGTCTGGGACAACAACAACGGGGCCGACTACACCATCGCCGCGGGAGTCGCCACCGTAGAGA
>NZ_JBPQTX010001227.1:0-244 GCF_051386555.1 Streptomyces sp. URMC 126 | reverse complement strand
AAGTAATATTAACGGCAACCAGCAGCGCGATGACAGGATCGAGAATGAACCAGCCCGTGACGGAAACCAGAAAAACACCGATGATAACGCCGATTGAAGTCCAAACGTCGGTCATCAAATGCTTTCCGTCTGCTTCGAGCGTGATCGAATGATGCTCGCGCCCGGCGCGAATCAAAACGAATCCGACAAATAAATTGATAATTGACGCCACGGCGGAAACCGCGATACCGATGCCGACCGATTC
>NZ_JBPQTX010001226.1:0-244 GCF_051386555.1 Streptomyces sp. URMC 126 | reverse complement strand
CAGGAGCACCGGGTGACCGGCGGTCGCCGCGACCAGGGCGATTCCGCTTCCCATCGTGCCCGCCCCGATGACTGCTACCGCAGCGCTCGGAGGCAAGGGCGACCTGGCGTCGCCTGGATGACCGGTCATGCCAGGACCACCAGTCCATCGGCGGCGCGGACGCCCTGGCCTTCCGGCAGGACGAACAGCGGGTTGATCTCAGCCTCGACCAGTCGGTCCCCCAGATCGACGATCATGTCGGAGA
>NZ_JBPQTX010001225.1:0-244 GCF_051386555.1 Streptomyces sp. URMC 126 | reverse complement strand
GGGATGGCCTCCTCCCGCACCTCCTTGCTGCCGGTGATCCGCAGGACGGAGATCGTCTGGCCGTCGCGCGGAAAGCTGTCCAGCGGCACGGAGGTGGTGTCCTGGCCGCGCAGCACCAGGCCGGCCTCGGCAACGGCCTCGCGGACCGTGGCGGCGTTCGTCCGGATGGTGCGCTCGCGGCCGTCGGCCATGAAGGTGACGGTGCGCTCCGTACGGACGTCGAGGTCCAGGCCGCCCCGGGAGA
>NZ_JBPQTX010001224.1:0-244 GCF_051386555.1 Streptomyces sp. URMC 126 | reverse complement strand
CGCTTGAACTCCAGCACCTCGCGCTTGAGCTGGTAGATCCGCCCGGCGTCGCGGCCCCGGCGGCCCTTGCCCGCGCTCTCGGAGAAGACCTGGATCTCCACCTCGTCGATGTCGTCCTGCACCGCGTCGGCGACCGCCAGATAACCGTCCACCACCTGGTCGGCGATGGCGTGCAGCACGGCCGAGGGGCCCTTGGCCAGCAGCTCGGGGTCGTCCTCCAGCCGGTGGCGCAGGGTGCGCAGCG
>NZ_JBPQTX010001223.1:0-244 GCF_051386555.1 Streptomyces sp. URMC 126 | reverse complement strand
CGTCCTCGTCGACGACGAGTTCTCCACGCGCAGGACGGTGCTCAATACGATCGAGGCGCTGCACGACCGCCATCCGCGCGATCGCTATGTGATCGTCGCGCTCGTCGACATGCGGGCCGAGTGCCACCGGCGGGAGCTCGAGGACTTCGCGGCGAGGCTGGGCGCGCGGGTGGAGGTCATCGCCCTGGCGACGGGCACGGTGCGGCTGCCCGAGGGCGTGCTGGAGCGCGGGCAGGAGCTGGTG
>NZ_JBPQTX010001222.1:0-245 GCF_051386555.1 Streptomyces sp. URMC 126 | reverse complement strand
CCGTTGGGACGCCACGCGGTACGGGTGAAACGCGGGCGGCCCCGGCGGTCCGGAACGGGTGCCCGAAGGCCGCGGTTCAGATGCCGGAGCGGGCCGCCTCCAGCAGTTCCTCGGCATGGGCGCGGGCGAGTTGCGAGTCCTCCTGCCCGGCCAGCATCCGGGACAGCTCACGCACCCGGTCCTCACCCCGGAGGGTCTTCACACCGCTGCGCGTCACCGAGCCGTCGGAGGTCTTCTCCACCACC
>NZ_JBPQTX010001221.1:0-245 GCF_051386555.1 Streptomyces sp. URMC 126 | reverse complement strand
CAGTTCCATCTTCTCCAGATGCCAGGTTCTCGGATGAGGCACGAACACGGCATTGAGTCCGGCCTCGAGCGCCGGGTTGATGTCGGACTTGGGTGAGTTGCCGATCATCCACGCATTCGAGGCGTCCAGCTGCTGATCCCGCACCAGTTCGCGATACGCTTCGGCGTCTTTCTCGCGAACGATGGCGGTATGGCCGAACCAGATGCCGAGGCCCGAGCGATCGATCTTCAGCTTCTGCTCTTCGG
>NZ_JBPQTX010001220.1:0-245 GCF_051386555.1 Streptomyces sp. URMC 126 | reverse complement strand
GGCCCACGCCCTGGTCGCCGAGTGCATGGTGGTCGGCGACGGCCGCCCGTTCGTCGCCGCGCTGATCACGCTGGACGAGGAGTTCCTGCCCCGCTGGGCCGAGTAGCACGGCAAGTCCGGCCTGTCCGGGGAGCGGCTGCTGGAGGACCCCGAGCTGCTGGCGGCCGTCCAGCAGGCGGTGGACGACGGCAACGCGGCCGTCTCCCGCGCGGAGTCGGTGCGCAAGTTCCGCGTCCTGGCCACCC
>NZ_JBPQTX010001219.1:0-245 GCF_051386555.1 Streptomyces sp. URMC 126 | reverse complement strand
CACCCACACCAGCACCCACACCAGCACCAGCGGCCACATCACCGGCCCCGCCGACCTCATCACCGCGCTGCGCCACGCCCTGGGCGACGCCCATGTGCTCACGGGTGCCGATGCGGCCGGCTACCTGACCGACCAGCATGGCCGCCTCACGGGCCAGGCCCTGGCCGTGGCACGGCCTGCCGACACGGCCCAGGTGGCGCAGCTGGTGCGCCTGTGCCGCGCCCACCGCACGCCCATCGTGGCCC
>NZ_JBPQTX010001218.1:0-245 GCF_051386555.1 Streptomyces sp. URMC 126 | reverse complement strand
GATCTACAGGCCCGCGATCCGTGCGATGTCGGCGTGGCTGGGCATCCTCATCGTGGCGAGTGCGGCGCACGGTCAGACGCTGGCCATCACACGCGGCGCCGAGCGTGACGTTCGTGAAGCCCCGCCCTCCAACTTCACCGGCGTTGCTCGGGTCGACATGCTGTTCGACTCACTCGTGAACGCCGACGCCACCGCTGGTTCTGTCGCGTTCGAGGCGGGGGCCCGCACCGCGTGGCATGTGCATC
>NZ_JBPQTX010001217.1:0-245 GCF_051386555.1 Streptomyces sp. URMC 126 | reverse complement strand
ACTCCAATGTATTCCCCGGTCAGCAGGGTGGGCCGCTCATGCATGTGATTGCGGCGAAAGCTGCAGCTTTGAAGATTGCTGCTTCTGAACAGTTCAAAGAGCGGCAGGAGCGGACACTACGCGGCGCAAAGATTTTGGCAGATCGCCTTATGGCTGATGATGTCCGCAGCAATGGTGTGGACGTGCTCACTGGTGGTACGGATGTCCACCTCGTACTGGTAGACCTGCGTAAATCCGATATGGAT
>NZ_JBPQTX010001216.1:0-245 GCF_051386555.1 Streptomyces sp. URMC 126 | reverse complement strand
ACCGCGAGGTGCCCGGCCGGCCGCTGCGGATCGAGGCGCTGCGGCCCGGGCCGGGGCTGGCCGCGTCGCTGGGCCGCGCGCTCGCCGCGCTGCACGAGCTGCCGGTGGAGATGGTGGAGAACGCGGGGCTGCCGACCTACGACGCGGCGGCCTACCGCGCGCGGCGGCTGGCGGAGGTCGACGAGGCCGCTCGCACGGGCAAGGTCCCGCCGGCGCTGCTGCGCCGCTGGGAGGAGCGCCTGGAG
>NZ_JBPQTX010001215.1:0-245 GCF_051386555.1 Streptomyces sp. URMC 126 | reverse complement strand
AGTCTCTTCGTCCTGACAAGGGGATAGCTGGTGGGTGGATGGAACGCCGTGGTTGTGCTTGCGACGTGCCTGTTTGCGTTGAGTACGGCAGCAGCCGAGAACGGCCGTGCGCCCGCCGGACAGCACCGAATCCTTGAGACGACGGGAACGATCAGCACCGCCAAGCTCGACACAAAATCGGGGGAAGTCGTGCTCGGGCTGTGGACACCGCACGTGCGCTTCCGAGTTCCGGATCAGTCGGACAG
>NZ_JBPQTX010001214.1:0-245 GCF_051386555.1 Streptomyces sp. URMC 126 | reverse complement strand
GCGGCGCCTGCTGCGGCCGGGGGACCTGCCGGAGCACGTCGTGGACGCTGTGTGGTCGGCCTTCCTCGACGCCCTGGCTCCGCTGCGCGACGCGGGGCGGCTGGGCGGGGTGCTGTTCCAGTTCCCGCCCTGGTTCGCGCCCGGCCGGCGCGCGAGGAACGCCAGCGCCCGGTCGAGCCGGGCGGGGTCGGCCCAGCCGGGGTGCCGGAACTCCACCGCGACCGGCAGCCCCGCCGTGCGCTCCC
>NZ_JBPQTX010001213.1:0-245 GCF_051386555.1 Streptomyces sp. URMC 126 | reverse complement strand
GCTCCGGCAAGATCCTGCGTGAGCGCGCCGGCAAGCGCCACCTGCTCGAGCACAAGTCGTCCAAGCTGACGCGTCGCCTCACCGGCAACGCCGAGATGGCCCCGGGTGACAGCGCCAAGATCAAGAAGATGCTGGGCATCTGACTGACCTCCCGCCCTCGGTGACGAGGGCAGCCCGACACCGGGACCCATATCGTTTTCGGGCCGTGTGAGTCCACCCACGGCCCCGCTACAAGGAGTTAACAC
>NZ_JBPQTX010001212.1:0-245 GCF_051386555.1 Streptomyces sp. URMC 126 | reverse complement strand
ACCTTCTGGAGCCGGCCGGCGCGGATGTCGTCCACCGAGGCGGCGACACCCTTCTCGTAGTCGGCGGCGCGGAAGTCCAGGTCCACGGCGGCCAGTTCGGCGTTGGCGCCGGGCTCTGCCACCGGGCCCGCCAGGGTCTTGGCGACGGTGTCGAGGGTGTCGGCGTCCATGCTGCGGATCAGGGCGCGGCCGTCGGCGCGCCGGAGCCGTACCTCGGTGTGCGGCACGATCAGATGCGCCAGCAC
>NZ_JBPQTX010001211.1:0-245 GCF_051386555.1 Streptomyces sp. URMC 126 | reverse complement strand
ACCCGGTGGTGCTCCGTCTGGCCCAGGCCGAGGTGGACGCGCTGTGGGGCGACGAGGAGGACCCGGAGCCGAGTTACGAGGACGTCGGCCGGCTGCGCTATGTGCGCCAGGTGCTCAACGAGGCGCTGCGGCTGTGGCCGACGGCCGCCGCGTTCGAACGCCAGGCGCTCACCGACACGGTCATCGGCGGCCGGCACCCCGTCAAGGCCGGGCAGCGCCTGGTCGTGCTCACCCCGCTGCTGCAC
>NZ_JBPQTX010001210.1:0-245 GCF_051386555.1 Streptomyces sp. URMC 126 | reverse complement strand
GAACAAGAGGCACTCGACGATGAAATATTTATTTTATGTATTTGCTATTTGTTTGAATTTTTCTTCATCGTACGCCAAAGATATTGAAAATCGAGAGCCAGAATGTTTGGTTGGCGTAGATTCAAAGAAATTTGTAGCCAGTTTTCAAATCTTTGATAAAGATCAAAAAATATGGATTATTAATGATGGAAGTAATGAAAAAAATGAAATCAACTATTCTTGGATGGTTGAGCCTGGGTTAATAA
>NZ_JBPQTX010001209.1:0-245 GCF_051386555.1 Streptomyces sp. URMC 126 | reverse complement strand
CCCCGGAGGTGGCGTCGATCAGCACATGCCGGTCGTCCGGGGCGGAGCCGCCGAAGTGCTCGACGGCGGTCCAGGTCTCCCAGCCCTCCGCGGTGGACACCTGGACCACCGGGGGCTCGCCGTCCAGCAGCAGGGGCGGCCGGCTCAGGGTGAACCGCTGGCCCGGGACGCCCTCGGAGACGCCGAGCGGCACATCGGACACGACCTCGGCGTGCTCGACGGTGGCGGTGGCGCCGACGGTGAAC
>NZ_JBPQTX010001208.1:0-245 GCF_051386555.1 Streptomyces sp. URMC 126 | reverse complement strand
GGCATGGGCTGTCTCCTCGGTGCGGTGGGGAGGCCGGCGCGCACACGCCGGAGCGGGCTCGACGCAGGAGCGGTTCACCGAACGTCATTCACAACTGTGGAGACGGTATGGACTCGCCCCAACATCGTCAAGTGTAGGGAAAAGCGCTTTCTCGCTCCCCCACCCCGGCAACACCCCTCCGGCGATCGACCGCCTTGACCGCAGCGAATCCCTGTCCTACCGTAACGGCGTTCATGAATATGGAC
>NZ_JBPQTX010001207.1:0-245 GCF_051386555.1 Streptomyces sp. URMC 126 | reverse complement strand
CCTGCTGGGTGAGGCGTACTCATGGCACACCCGGTTCCTCGAGACCGGCACCATGAAGAAGGACTGAAGTCTTACAACCCTGACCCACAATCGCCCCAGGACCGTTTCGGTTCTGGGGCGATCATTATGTGCGGCAATCGTGGCAAGTGACGATTTTCGTCACGTCACGTCATTGTGCGCGGCCGTGGCGGCGCACAGATCGACATGCAAAAACTCCCGCCCGGGCCCGTAGGCAGGCATGTCAG
>NZ_JBPQTX010001206.1:0-245 GCF_051386555.1 Streptomyces sp. URMC 126 | reverse complement strand
CCTCATGGTGCTCCAGCGTGCTGGCAGGTCCATCACCATGGGCGCGCTGGCCGGCATGCTCGTGGTGAAGCCCACCAATCTATCAGGCAACATCAACAAGCTGATCGAGCGGGGCTTCGTGCGGCGCGAGTTGAACGCGTCCGACCAGCGCTCGCTGCTGGCCGTGCTCACCGACAGGGGCCGCGCGTTCCTGGACGAGCACCTGCCGGGCCATTGGCGCCGGCTCGAGCGGCTCATGCACGGCC
>NZ_JBPQTX010001205.1:0-245 GCF_051386555.1 Streptomyces sp. URMC 126 | reverse complement strand
CGCCACCACCGTGATCAAGCCGGGGATGACCTTCACCATCGAGCCGATGCTGACGCTGGGCACCCACGACTACGACCTGTGGGAGGACGGCTGGACGGTGGTGACCAAGGACCGCAAGCGGACCGCGCAGTTCGAGCACACGCTGGTCGTCACGGAGACGGGTGCGGAGATCCTCACCCTGCCGTAAGGTTTTTACCGACGGGATGTCGGGAAGCGGTTGACTTAGGCATGCCTAAGTTAGAGGA
>NZ_JBPQTX010001204.1:0-245 GCF_051386555.1 Streptomyces sp. URMC 126 | reverse complement strand
GTTAACCGCAGGTTAGCTATCACCAAGTTTCCAACCCCTAGGAGAAACGATGCGTCGAACAAGAATCACTGTGGCAGCTGTGACAGCAACTGCCTTAATCGGCTCACTATCAGCTATCACCCCCCTCCCCGCGAATGCTGCTTCTAACGGGAACAGCTCCATAACCCAGTCAGCTGCCTTCAGCCCCCGCGCCACGACAAAGATCAGCGAGGACTGCCGCAAAGCCATCATCAACGACCTGAAAC
>NZ_JBPQTX010001203.1:0-245 GCF_051386555.1 Streptomyces sp. URMC 126 | reverse complement strand
AGGCCCTGCTCCTGGCCCACGGGGGAATTTCCACCCTGGGAGCCAATACTTTCTCGATGGCTATCGCGGGACCGTGGGCTGGGTACGCCTTTTACAAGCTCACCAAGAAACTTCGCGGGCCTGACGCGTTAGCGATCTTCCTGTGTATGGTCTTCTCCGACTTCATCACCTACGTCGTGACTAGCTTCCAGCTGGCTTTTGCCTTCCCGGATGCAACCGGTGGCTTCTGGGGAGCTGTCGGTAAG
>NZ_JBPQTX010001202.1:0-245 GCF_051386555.1 Streptomyces sp. URMC 126 | reverse complement strand
ACCAAGGCCCACAAGTTCTCCGCCGCGGCGCTGACCGCGGCCGGTGCCGCCGCTGTGGCGTTCGGTGCCGCCTCGCACGCCGTGGCCGCGCCGGCGCCGGCGCCGGTGAAGCCGGTCGCGCAGAGCGTGGAGAGCTTCGCCCAGACGCAGGACGCCGAGCGGGCGCAGGCCACCGACAAGGCCACCGCGCAGGCGAAGGCCGAGGCCGCCAAGGTCAAGGCCGAGGCCAAGGCCAAGGCCGACGC
>NZ_JBPQTX010001201.1:0-246 GCF_051386555.1 Streptomyces sp. URMC 126 | reverse complement strand
ATGCAGTTGCTGGGCCTCATGGCCACGGCCGGAGGCATTGCCCATGTGGTGCGCGGCACCGATGCATGGCAAATCGCCGCCGCCAGCCATGGCACGGCGGCGGCCCCGGGGCGCCGGCGACGCAGCGGAGGTGTCCCCCAGCGTATGCCGCGCGATGCCGCCGGGCACGCTGCGCAGCTTGTCGTCAAAGGCCTGCAGCCGGCTCCAGGCCAGCTCGTGCCGCGGATGCTCGGCACGCCAGCGGGC
>NZ_JBPQTX010001200.1:0-246 GCF_051386555.1 Streptomyces sp. URMC 126 | reverse complement strand
CTGGCCAACACCTCGAACCACGCCCCGGACAACGCCTCGGCCCATGCCGTGAACGACATCGCGCGGCGCACGGCCGGCGCTCCGGCCACCGCTCCCGAGGGCGGCCGCCGGTGATCGCGGTCGCCCGCTACGCCCTGGCGGACTTCCTGCGCTCCCAGCGCTTCCTCCCGCCACTGGTGGCGTTCCTGGGGCTCCAGGCCATCCTGCACGCCTCCTCCCCCGGCCCGGCCCTGTCCGCCTACGGAC
>NZ_JBPQTX010001199.1:0-246 GCF_051386555.1 Streptomyces sp. URMC 126 | reverse complement strand
CCGTGGCCCCGGGCCGGCCGGAACGGGATCGGGGAGCGGCCGCCCGGCCCCCGGCACGGGCGGCCGACGGGGCGGCCGTGCCGGGAGGCGCTGGGGACGGGGCTCAGATCGAGAAGCCGAGGGCCTCCACCCCGGCGGTCACGCTCGGGCTGGAGAGGGCCGCGAGAGGATCGACTCCGGCGGCGAAGGCGGGGGCCGCGAGGCCGCAGAACAGCGCGAAAGCCCCGACGAGGACGGTGGTGAATC
>NZ_JBPQTX010001198.1:0-246 GCF_051386555.1 Streptomyces sp. URMC 126 | reverse complement strand
AGCACCAGCTTCACCCCGATGAAGCCGAGGATGATCGACAGCCCGTACGAGAGGTGGACGAGCTTCTTGAGCAGTCCGCCGATGAGGAAGTACAGCTGTCGCAGGCCCATGAGCGCGAAGGCGTTGGCCGTGAAGACGATGTACGGGTCCTGGGTGAGGCCGAAGATCGCCGGTATGGAGTCCAGGGCGAAGAGGACGTCGGTGGTGCCGATCGCCAGCATGACGATGAGCATCGGCGTCATCAGG
>NZ_JBPQTX010001197.1:0-246 GCF_051386555.1 Streptomyces sp. URMC 126 | reverse complement strand
GACATCCTGACTGCGGGCATCCCCCTGGGTAGCCAGAACGAGGGCCACGGGGGCATGCACCACGGGGGAACGAGCGAGTACGGGGGGAAGGGAAGAGTCATGCCTCGTTGGAGGGCGCTACCGGACGAACTGGACCCGCAGGTGCGGGAGTTCGCCAGCCAGCTGCGCAGGCTCGTCGACCGCAGCGGGCTGAGCATCTCCGCGGTGGCCGACCGGACGGGTTACAGCAAGACGTCCTGGGAGCGC
>NZ_JBPQTX010001196.1:0-246 GCF_051386555.1 Streptomyces sp. URMC 126 | reverse complement strand
GACCTGGACGGGTCCGCCGGGCTGCGCACCGGTTCGCCGCGCGACGGCGGCGGGGTGTGGTCGCCGGGAGCCCCCTCCCCGTACCGCGGCAGCCGCAGGGCCAGCAGGGCTACGTCGTCGCCGCGGGGGTCCATGCGCTCCAGCAGTTCGTCGCAGAACTCCTCCAGACCGTGGCGGGCCAGGGCGGAGGCGTGGCGGCACAGCAGCTCCATGCCGGTGTCGATCGGCCTGGTGCTGCTCTCCACC
>NZ_JBPQTX010001195.1:0-246 GCF_051386555.1 Streptomyces sp. URMC 126 | reverse complement strand
AACTCGGCCAGCCGCGGCTTGTCGATACCGGTCTTGACGTCGCCGAACAGTGGCAGGTCCGACCCGGTGAAGCGGTGGCACAGGTTCAGGCCGCCATCCTTGTCCACCGCCAGCAGCCCGACCCCGGCACCGCAGGGCAGCGCCTTGCGGTTACCTTCGTGCAGGTCGGTCATCAGCTGGTGCATGTTGCCGAAGCCGAAACCACGGTTTTGCAGCGCCGCCTCCAGGTAACGTCCACCTAAGCGC
>NZ_JBPQTX010001194.1:0-246 GCF_051386555.1 Streptomyces sp. URMC 126 | reverse complement strand
ATGGAGGAGCTCCTGCCGGTCTTCGAACGGGAGGGGATCCGGCTCGCGCTGGAGCCCCATCCGGACGACTTCATCGAGCTCGGTCACCCCGCGGTCGACATGGTCCGCGGCATCGA
This sequence comes from Streptomyces sp. URMC 126, assembly GCF_051386555.1. Lineage (NCBI taxonomy): Bacteria > Bacillati > Actinomycetota > Actinomycetes > Kitasatosporales > Streptomycetaceae > Streptomyces > Streptomyces sp. URMC 126. The sequence goes on along the minus strand of NZ_JBPQTX010001194.1, from coordinate 130 downwards.
CTCGCCGTCGGTGTCCTTCCTGTACTGCCTGCCGCACACGTTCCACCAGGGCGACGACGCCCCCGGGATCGTCGCGCACGCCGGCGACCTGCTCACCCACGTGCACGTCGCCGACTCGATGGACCACACC
>NZ_JBPQTX010001193.1:0-246 GCF_051386555.1 Streptomyces sp. URMC 126 | reverse complement strand
GCCCAGGTAGACGGCGAGCAGCACGATGCCCTCGAACCCGAGCCGCAGCCAGCCGCGCTTCTGCCGCACCAGCATGCCGCCCAGCAGCACGGTGGTCATCAGCAGGGCGGCACCGGTGAGGAAGAGCTGGTCGGAGCCGGCCGCGTGGTAGAGGGAGCCGCCGCGGAAGAAGAGGTCGCCGATGGCGAGGTTGAGCACGTCCAGGCAGTTGCCGCCCACGATGGCCGCCACCGCCAGGGTCACCGC
>NZ_JBPQTX010001192.1:0-246 GCF_051386555.1 Streptomyces sp. URMC 126 | reverse complement strand
ATCAGTTGCCAGCCGCCCGGGCTGGCCTGGGGATAGACGGCGCTGAACGTGCCGCCCAGCGCCACGGAGCCGGCCGGCACGCGCGTGCGCGGCGTGGTGCGGCGCGGCACGTTGAAGATCGGATCGCCCCCGCTGAGGTAGGCAAAGCCGGGCGCGAAGCCCGTGAAGGCCACGGCGTACTCGCTGCCCGTGTGGCGGCGCACGACTTCCTCGGGCGTGATGCCCAGCAGCTGCGCCACATCGGCC
>NZ_JBPQTX010001191.1:0-246 GCF_051386555.1 Streptomyces sp. URMC 126 | reverse complement strand
CCAGAGTAGGGGAGGCCATCGCGTAGATGGCCGGGTCGCCACCACACACGAAGGCCACATTGCGGCCGTCCCGGGTGGCCTCGATAGCGGCCTGAGTGCGCTCCTCTTCGGTGCCCATCTTGGTGGCCAGGATTGTGGCCCCTGGGCGCACCAGATCCCGTATCTGGCGGACATAAGGGGCGTAACCAGCGACGAACGTAGCATTGCGGATGGCCTCGACGGCGCGCGGAGTCAGCAGATCACGGG
>NZ_JBPQTX010001190.1:0-246 GCF_051386555.1 Streptomyces sp. URMC 126 | reverse complement strand
GTTCCGCCTGATCGACACCCTGTGCGAACTGAACCTGATGCGCTACTCCGAGCGCCTGTCCAAGTATGTGCCGGGCGTGGGGCTTCTGAACCTGTCCTCGCCCGTGCTGGCGCGCATGCACATGCGCCAGTTCGCGCGGCCGCACATGCAGGAGCTGGCCAATCACCTGGAGGGCCAGATCCAGCTGGCCGTGGGCCACGGCCGCCAGCTGTGCCTGGTGGAGCTGGCCAACGGCCTGACCAACAA
>NZ_JBPQTX010001189.1:0-246 GCF_051386555.1 Streptomyces sp. URMC 126 | reverse complement strand
GTGGCATCCGGCGCGGGGTCGCCCGGGCGCGGACCGACGGGATCCGGCGAGGTCGGGGAGGCCGGCGCGACCTGTTCCGGGCCAGGGGCGGCGGTGCCGCGGAGCCGCACCCCGTTCAGAAGGAGGCGTCCGGCAGGGGGCCGCCGTCCGGGAGGCCCGCGCCGGTAAGGAGCCCGGCCGGCACGGCGGGGCCGAGGCGCACCGCCGGCCGTGCGGCGCGAGGCGCGCCCCCGGCGCCCGGCGGGA
>NZ_JBPQTX010001188.1:0-247 GCF_051386555.1 Streptomyces sp. URMC 126 | reverse complement strand
GGCGTCCTCCGCGGCCGCGGGTCGCCAGCGTGATCCAGCACTTCGCCGCCGGGTTGCTCATCGGCGCGGTGGCGCTGGAGCTGCTTGCCCCGGTCTCCCACGGTACGAAGGCCGCCGCGGCCGTCGGCGTCGGTGCGGGACTGGCCGCCGTCCTGGTGCTCGACGCGGTTTCGGAGAAGCTCGGCGGCGGCCGGCAGTCCGGCGGGCTGGGACTGGCGGCGGTGGTTGGCGTCGACCTGACCGTCGA
>NZ_JBPQTX010001187.1:0-247 GCF_051386555.1 Streptomyces sp. URMC 126 | reverse complement strand
GCAGCAACAGCACGTCCGCGGACCGGGACCAGCGGACGTCCGGGTCGGCGGCCTCGGCCACCAGATGCGCCGTGGCCAGCCGTTCGTCACCGTGGCCGGCAGGCTGCAGGGCGGCCGGGAACCGGCGCACGCGCGCCGCCAGATGGGCCGTTGTACGAGGGTGGGCGGGCGGTTCGGTGCCCGGCGGCGGGCCGGCCTCCGTACGGGCGCAAGAGCCCCGCTCGGCGGGGGAATCCGCACCGGGCCC
>NZ_JBPQTX010001186.1:0-247 GCF_051386555.1 Streptomyces sp. URMC 126 | reverse complement strand
CAGTTACATTGAGGGCACCTGTCCGGTGTGTGGATACGACGATGCCCGCGGTGACCAGTGCGATAACTGTGGCCGTCAGCTCGACCCGGCCGACCTTATCGACCCCAGATCAAAGACCACAGGGGCCGCTCCCGAGTTTCGCGAGACCGAGCACTTCTTTCTCGACCTTCCTGCCCTGGCCGAGTCGTTGGCGTCGTGGATTGACACTCGCACCGATTGGCGTCCCAATGTCTTGAAGTTTTCCCAC
>NZ_JBPQTX010001185.1:0-247 GCF_051386555.1 Streptomyces sp. URMC 126 | reverse complement strand
GTCACTAGGGGGTCAATAGGGGTGTAGGGGCCAACCATCATTTGATTAAAGTCGGCAACTGTCTTTGCGTGTGCCGCAGGGTGCCGTCTCATGCATTTCACTTAATGGGGGATCACGGTCGCATGTCTCAATTCCGCGACGGCTTCACCGAGGCCGGGATACCGGACGACGCAATCGCTATTATGGGACTGTCATGCCGACTCCCTGAGGCCCCCGACAAGAGCGCGTTTTGGAAACTGCTGAGAGA
>NZ_JBPQTX010001184.1:0-247 GCF_051386555.1 Streptomyces sp. URMC 126 | reverse complement strand
GGGAGCGGGCACAGAAGGCGTGAAAGCCCTCCGGCGTCACGGCCGGCCGGCCCGGCTCGCCGCCCACCTCCGCGGCCGAGAGCAGCGGCACGAACCGGTAGAAGGCCGTGTCCTCCACCGATTTGGCCCGCAGCGCCGACGAGGTTTGAGCGAAGCGCGCGCAGAAGGCGTGGTGGTCCGGGGAGGTGCCCAGCCTGCCGAGCGCGAGGTCGCGGACGACCTCGACGGTGTCCGCCTCCTCGGGCAC
>NZ_JBPQTX010001183.1:0-247 GCF_051386555.1 Streptomyces sp. URMC 126 | reverse complement strand
CGGTAATTCAATGTACAATCTGAAATTTTAAATAAGCTAAAGAATATCACAGCTTACTTCATTCTTTGACGAGTCTCATTAGTGAACTCTATCTCCCCTGCAGGATTCACTGATGAAAACACGGCATGAAATGACGTTTTCGTTAGCATGGCGAGTTTGAGTGATCTGGGTAACTTTTTGAGGCAGGCCGTCATCAGGATATTCAAAAACGGCCACCTTGACAAATCCCTCTTCAAATTCGTTAAGC
>NZ_JBPQTX010001182.1:0-247 GCF_051386555.1 Streptomyces sp. URMC 126 | reverse complement strand
ACACACTGCTCGGCGGCCTCCACGCGGCGCCCGCGCTGATAGCCCACGAGGGCAGGCAGTCCGGCGTCCGGATCGCGCTCGGTCCGCTGGGCGCACGGGCCCTGCTGGGCCTGCCCGCGGGCGAGCTGGCCCATCTGGACGTACCCGCCGACGCCGTGCTCGGCCGGCGCTGCGCCGAACTCCACGACCGGCTGCGGCAGGCCGCGACCTGGCCCGAGCGCTTCGCCGTACTGGACCGCGTCCTGCC
>NZ_JBPQTX010001181.1:0-247 GCF_051386555.1 Streptomyces sp. URMC 126 | reverse complement strand
GTAGTGCGGTCATGATCGGCCCCCTCGCGGCGCACGCGTGCGGCGGCGCACCCCTCCAGCTCGCCCAGCGCTTCGGCTACGGCTTTGTCGTGCGCCTCCAGCAGCCGTTCATCTCCACCCGGCCCTGCCATGATCGAAACCGACTTTGGAGCCGACATCGTAAAGTCGTACAGGCTCCGGCCTTTGCTCTGCGTCGTGCCGTCCTGTGCCAGCCGGTCCGCACTGTGGCGCTGCCGCAGAAACTCAC
>NZ_JBPQTX010001180.1:0-247 GCF_051386555.1 Streptomyces sp. URMC 126 | reverse complement strand
GGCTTCGCCCGCGACGGGGCCGGGCGAAGCCCGCGCGTCACGCTTCGGTAGGTGTCACGGAGCCGGATTCCTCCGTGTCAGGCCCGAAGGGCGCCTCGTCGCCGCGGTCGTCGGCGTCCCAGCTCGACGGGGGCGGCCCGAAGACGGCGCGTGCGGACTTGATCGTCAGCCGTCCGAAGACATGGTTACCGCCGGCGCCGAGCGCGGCACCGATGCCGAGTGGGACCTGCTTGCCCAGCACCAGGAC
>NZ_JBPQTX010001179.1:0-247 GCF_051386555.1 Streptomyces sp. URMC 126 | reverse complement strand
ACCCCAGCCTGCTCGCGTTCGCCGTCGTGCTCGCCGTCCTCTACGTTGTCGTCTCCTCGCGTGTGTATCTCGGTGTCTATCGCACGGCGTTACGTACCGGCCTCATCGCCCGCTACAGCGCCGAATCCATGAATTGAGATCGCGATGTTGCGGACTCGTTCACTGGTTGGTTGCTGCGGCTGGGCCGAAGCACAGGCGCGCTACCTTGCCCACTTCCCCACCATCGAATTGCAGACAACGTTCTATC
>NZ_JBPQTX010001178.1:0-247 GCF_051386555.1 Streptomyces sp. URMC 126 | reverse complement strand
CGTCTACCGCGGTACGGGGAACTGGCGGGCGCCGTTCGCCCCGCGCGAGCTGACGGACGTGGACACCCCGACGTACAAGACGATCGCCTGAGCACGATCGCCCGAGAGGCCCTCTGCGCCTGTTCCGCCCGCCGTTCGGGGGCGGAACAGGCGGCACGGGCGGAACAGACGGCACGGGCCGCGGCCGGAAGGGCACCGCTGTCACGCACCGCCGTCACGCATCACTGTCACGCACCGCTGACAACTC
>NZ_JBPQTX010001177.1:0-247 GCF_051386555.1 Streptomyces sp. URMC 126 | reverse complement strand
ACCCGGGGCCGCCACGGCAGCTTCATCGCCGCCACCGGGGACACCGCCGCACGCGAGGCCGCGACGGCGGCACGGGCGTACGCCCAGCGGGCGCGGCGCCTGGGCCTTGACCGGGCCGCCGCACTCGCCGCCGCCGAGGAGGCGATCGGCGCCGAGTACGGCCGGGAGGGCTGACGCCTCAGCCCGCCACCGACCGCTCCCGGGCCGCCATCAGGGCGAAGCCCAGCAGGTTGAGCCCGCGCCAGCG
>NZ_JBPQTX010001176.1:0-247 GCF_051386555.1 Streptomyces sp. URMC 126 | reverse complement strand
ACCTCCACCCGGTCGCCCTCACTCCCCGGGCGGACACCTGCTCCACCGCCGACGAGGACGCCCGCCTGGCCGCCGTGCTCAAGCAGGTGAAGGAGGACCTCGCCACCGCGTCCGCCCACGGCCTCGGCTACGGGCTGCTGCGCCATCTGAACCCCGACACGGCGCCCGAACTCGCCGCGCTGCCCAGCCCCCGGCTGCTCTTCAACTACCTGGGCCGCTTCGACGCCGCCACGGAGGCCGACTGGGC
>NZ_JBPQTX010001175.1:0-247 GCF_051386555.1 Streptomyces sp. URMC 126 | reverse complement strand
ACCTGGGTGAACGACGGTGCGTCGGCTACTCCCGGACCAGCATGGCCAGGCCGCCGAAGGGCTGCAGCGTCACGGTGAAGCCGCCGAGGTCGTCCACGTTGTCGACCTTGCGCCGGCTGGACAGGTCGAACACCCGTCCGGCCGGGATGTGCTCGGACTGCACCCGGGCGGTGAGCTTGCTGGTGCCGAAGTTGAGCGCGGTCACCTGCACCGCCCCCACCGCCAGCCGGTTGACCAGCACCAGCAG
>NZ_JBPQTX010001174.1:0-247 GCF_051386555.1 Streptomyces sp. URMC 126 | reverse complement strand
CGGCCGGGACGATCAGGTCGCCGCGGGAGACGTCGAGGTCGTCCGCCAGGCGGACGGTGACCGACTGCGGGGCCCAGGCCTGCCGGACCGACTGGCCGAGCAGGTCGATGCCCTCGATCACCGAGGTGCGGCCCGAGGGCAGCACCGTCACCGGCTGGCCCACGCGCAGCACGCCGGAGGCGATCTGGCCGGCGTAGCCGCGGTAGTCGGGGTACTCGGCGGTCTGCGGGCGGATGACGTACTGGAC
>NZ_JBPQTX010001173.1:0-247 GCF_051386555.1 Streptomyces sp. URMC 126 | reverse complement strand
ACGCCGCCTTTTGCAGGGTCGTCACTACGATCGAAGATCAGGCCAGCAAGCGCAACGAGATCGGTTGAGTCAATCGGTTCATCGTCTTGCAGAAAAAAGTTGCCAAACGCTCGCAGATCCTGATTTGTTTCATTGCGGATCAATAGGCCGCCGTCATGCACTGCCAGCGTATTCCCGCCGGGGCTGATAGTGGTTCCCAGATCTATGCTGCCGCTTCCCTGCACCTCGATCGCCGCGCGCGTTCCTC
>NZ_JBPQTX010001172.1:0-247 GCF_051386555.1 Streptomyces sp. URMC 126 | reverse complement strand
GATCTGTTCAGCGGCCGTCCCGGAGCGCTTCATCCGCTGCCACCGCAGCCGGCTGCCGAGCAGCAGCGCGACGAGCGACTGGATGACGACGAGATACATCAACTGCCGGTAGACGACGATCTGGAACGGCATCGACCACAGGGCCCGGACCGGCTCGCCGTCGAGTCTCAGCGCGTAGCCGGAGCAGACGATCTGCACGCCGAGGAACGCGAACCACACCGCGGCCGACTCCCACGGATCGCGGAAC
>NZ_JBPQTX010001171.1:0-247 GCF_051386555.1 Streptomyces sp. URMC 126 | reverse complement strand
CCATTCCGCTTCGGCGGCAACGGCGGCGAGCAGGTCTGAAAGAGGCTCCATCTCCGATTTGGCGTAGTTGCCGAGCACATGGGGGGTGACCCGGTCCTTGTGCCCAGGGTGACCGATGCCGATGCGCACCCGGCGGAAGTCCGGACCGAGTTAGGCATTGATCGAGCGAAGGCCATTGTGACCGGCGAGGCCGCCGCCCGTGCGCACCTTGACCTTGAAGGGGGCAAGATCGAGCTCGTCATGGAAG
>NZ_JBPQTX010001170.1:0-247 GCF_051386555.1 Streptomyces sp. URMC 126 | reverse complement strand
AGGATCACCGCGACGACGATCGCCATGCCGCCCTGCACGACCCGAACCTCGGAGCGCAGGTCACCGAAGGCGCCCTTGAGCTCGGCCACCTTGACGTCGACGCCCGCAGCCTCCTCGGCTGCCTCCTGCGCCACCTTCTCGTCGACGCCGCTCGCGCGCAGCGCCGCGAACAGCTTGGCGAGCATCATCGCCACGTCGGTTGCCGCTCCAGTCGGAGGCCTTTCGCCGTTTCGGGCTGGCACGACAG
>NZ_JBPQTX010001169.1:0-248 GCF_051386555.1 Streptomyces sp. URMC 126 | reverse complement strand
CTGGTCTACAAATAGGGTACGTGCCAAACGCAGAATAATCTTGGGATCCTGATATTGTATTAAATTATCAATGTAAGTGCGGCCTATTAGCCCTACAACGTGCGCAGGATTTCTCATTTCAGAAATATTTGTGTCGAGGTATGAAAAATCGTGGTCAAAAGAAATTAAATCACTCACGATCTCAAAAATAGATATAAGTGCCAGTGCAAAGATAACCCAGAATTCTACAGAAGTATCCGGGCTTCCCC
>NZ_JBPQTX010001168.1:0-248 GCF_051386555.1 Streptomyces sp. URMC 126 | reverse complement strand
CCCCTCTTCTTCATGAATCTGCCTACCGCGCACTGGGTTTAAATGATTGGACGTACACTCAAATTGAGTGCACTGCCAGTGATCTTACTAGAATAGTTTCTGCTGCGGATCCCGGTATGCGTGGATTTTCTGTTACCAGACCATGCAAAGATGCTGCGTTGCGGTTTGCTGACGTTGTTTCAGAGCGTGCACATATCGTGGAATCTGCCAATACACTCATTCGTCGGGGCACAGAGTGGTATGCGGAC
>NZ_JBPQTX010001167.1:0-248 GCF_051386555.1 Streptomyces sp. URMC 126 | reverse complement strand
CCATGACGGCCACCCCACAGTGCGCAGCACGCTGGATGGCTCCCTCCAGCGTCTGGCCATCGACACGTTGCGGACACAGTTGCGTGAGCTGCAGGGTCGAAACGTCGAAGATGGTGCCGTGGTGGTGCTGGACAACGTCAGCGGCTACGTGCTGGCCTGGGTGGGATCCAGCGGCAGCCTGAGCCGGGCGGCACAGGTGGATGGCGTGATGGCACGACGTCAGCCTGGCAGTGCGCTGAAGCCTTTTC
>NZ_JBPQTX010001166.1:0-248 GCF_051386555.1 Streptomyces sp. URMC 126 | reverse complement strand
GAACATGTAGCCGAGCTGCGAGCAGGTCGAGTAGGCGATGACCCGCTTGATGTCGAACTGGGTCAGCCCGATGGTCGCCGCGAACAGCGCGGTGCTGGCGCCGATGAAGGTGACCATCGCCAGGGCGGCCGGCGCGTGCTCGTAGAGCGGCGAGAACCGGGCGACGAGGAAGACCCCGGCGGTGACCATGGTGGCGGCGTGGATAAGCGCCGAGACCGGGGTCGGCCCCTCCATGGCGTCCGGCAGCC
>NZ_JBPQTX010001165.1:0-248 GCF_051386555.1 Streptomyces sp. URMC 126 | reverse complement strand
CCCTCACCTTCCCCTACTAGTGCTAAATCGAGCGCCACGGCCTCGATCCCTGCCTCCGCCGTTGCAGCGGGTGCTGGCGCCTGTTCTTCTGACACCTCGGCTTCGGCCTGCGTGGTGTCAGCCAAATCACTCCCGTCCGAAGGCTCCTCACTAGGAAGCGACTCTACCACCTCAGCCTCAGTTCCGCTGGCAGGGGGGCTGGCGGTACCCTCGGAAGCCGCCGCACCGGTGGCGGCTGCCACGTAGGC
>NZ_JBPQTX010001164.1:0-248 GCF_051386555.1 Streptomyces sp. URMC 126 | reverse complement strand
ACCACGGCTACAGCCTCAACAAGAAGGTCCGTCGCCTCGGCCTGATCAGCGCCCTCAGCCAGAAGGCCAAGGACGGCAAGCTGGTCGTGCTCGACATGGCTGGTGGCGTCGAGAACGCCAAGACGCGCGTCGTCGCCCGGCAGCTTCAGGCGCTCGGCTGGAAGAGCGCGCTGGTGGTCGATGCCGTGGTGGATGAGGGCTTCGGCCGCGCGGTCCGCAACCTGCCGCATGTGCAGGTCATGCCGACC
>NZ_JBPQTX010001163.1:0-248 GCF_051386555.1 Streptomyces sp. URMC 126 | reverse complement strand
ACCTCGTACGCCGTGCCCAGCTCGCCGCGCTGGAAGTGGAAGACGGATAGACCGTAGAGCGCCGGGAACAGCTCCGGCACGTCACCCAACCCGCGGCACAGCTCGCAAGCCCGGGCGTAGGCACGGCCCGTCTCGGCGGCCGCGAAGCCCTTGGCGGCGATCGACGCCTGGCCCAGCGCCAGTTGCAGGCCGAGCTCGCGCCGCTCGCGTTCTCGGCCGGCGGGCAGCCCCTCCAGGAGCGCCAGCCC
>NZ_JBPQTX010001162.1:0-248 GCF_051386555.1 Streptomyces sp. URMC 126 | reverse complement strand
CTTCCTGTGCGAGGCGTCCTTCACGCACGGCAAGGAGAGCGTGCCGGAGCTCCACCTCAACGGCCGGCAGGCCGGCGAGCACGCGCAGCGGGCGAAGGTGGGGCGGCTGGTGCTCACCCACATCCCGCCGTGGACCGACCCGCGGGTCAACCTCGCCCACGCGGAGGAGGTCTTCGACGGCCCCGTCGAGCTGGCCCGCTCCCGCGCGGTCTACGAGCTCTAGCGCGCGCCGCCGCCCGGCCGCGCCC
>NZ_JBPQTX010001161.1:0-248 GCF_051386555.1 Streptomyces sp. URMC 126 | reverse complement strand
GGATCGAGGAGTCGACCAAACTGATGAGCTGGGGCTTCAACGCCTGGCAGACGCGGCCGCTCTATGCCGCCGGCGCCCGGGTCGGGGAGGCCGATGTGCAATTGGGCTCGGAAGACAAGGTGCCGCTCGTTGCGCCCAAGGCGATCGCGCTGACCTTCCCGGCCGGCCTGACGGTCGCCGACCCGCGGGTGCGGATTGCCTACACCGGGCCGCTCAAGGCGCCGATCGCCAAGGGCGCGCAGGTGGCC
>NZ_JBPQTX010001160.1:0-248 GCF_051386555.1 Streptomyces sp. URMC 126 | reverse complement strand
CCTGAAGGCGGCGCTCAACGACATCATCAGCGAGCAGGCCAGACTCTCCTACAGTCAGGTCTGGGACGCGCTCGGAGACACCGACGAGGACCCCTCCAACCCGGACAACGTGATCCTGCTGTACACCGGCCGCTCCCAGGCGAAGTCCGAGCACGGCGGCGATCTGGGCGACTGGAACCGCGAGCACGTGTGGGCCAAGTCCCACGGCGACTTCGGCACCAGCACCGGACCCGGCACCGACCTGCACC
>NZ_JBPQTX010001159.1:0-248 GCF_051386555.1 Streptomyces sp. URMC 126 | reverse complement strand
ATAGCCGAGTGAGCGGTTGGCCCAGGAGGCGTGCTTGCTGAGCAGGATCAGGCCGATGAAGATGAACAGGAAGCCTTGCAGGAACGGCAGGACCAGGCCGAGCACGCCCAGAACCAGGAAGCTGTAGCCCAGGACGAGCGTCACGATACGGGTCATCGGCGGTCCGTCAGTTCGAGGAACTCCTGCTCGGTCATGGTCTGCACGCCCAGCGCTTGCGCCTTGGCAGCCTTGGAACCAGCGTCCGAGCC
>NZ_JBPQTX010001158.1:0-248 GCF_051386555.1 Streptomyces sp. URMC 126 | reverse complement strand
ACCCTCGTGCGCAAGGTTGCCGAGGACCGCGCCGCGCTCGACACGCTGCGCCGGCAGGTGGAGGAGGGCGTGCTGACCCTGCGGGTGGCGCAGACCTTCCCGGCCTAGCAGGCCGCCGAGGCGCACCGGCTGCTGGAGCGCGGCGGCGTCCGGGGCCGGCTGGTCCTCACCTTCTAGGCCGACCGCCGTGCCCGATCCCACCTCCGCCGACGGTCCGGCCGGAGACCGTGCCCTGACCGGCCTCCGGC
>NZ_JBPQTX010001157.1:0-248 GCF_051386555.1 Streptomyces sp. URMC 126 | reverse complement strand
ATGTCGAGTTTCCCGCCATCTTCGTCGGCGACAACGGCCTCATCACGTCGATCGCCGACGCGCGCACGGTGCGCTGGGGGAGCGACGTCACGCACGTCAATCTCAGCGGCCAGACCCTGCTTCCCGGCCTCATCGACATGCACGTCCACCTGGACAGCCCGGCCGACATCGGCGGCTATAGCGGGCTCGAATATACCGACAGCTTCTGGGGCATGACCGCGGTCAAGAATGCGCGCGACATGCTCGAC
>NZ_JBPQTX010001156.1:0-248 GCF_051386555.1 Streptomyces sp. URMC 126 | reverse complement strand
TGCTGCGGATCCATCGCCACCGCCTCACGCGGACTCACACCAAAAAACTCCGCGTCGAACTCCCCCGCGTCGTAAAGAAAACCCCCCTCACCCGAAACACTCTTCCCCACCGCATCCGGATCCGGATCGACCAAATCCACCGGCCAACCCCGATCCGCCGGAAACACCCCCACCGCGTCCCCACCGGATACCAACAACTCCCAGAACTCGCCCGGAGACGACACACCACCCGGGAAACGACACCCCAT
>NZ_JBPQTX010001155.1:0-249 GCF_051386555.1 Streptomyces sp. URMC 126 | reverse complement strand
GGGCTGGGCAATGCGCTCCTTGACCAGATTGATGATCAGGTCGTCGCTGACCAGTTGGCCGGCGTCCATCACGGCCTTGGCCTGCTGGCCCAGGGGCGTGCCGGCCTTGACGGCGGCACGCAGCATGTCACCGGTGGAGATCTGGGGAATGCCGTACTTCTGGCAGATGAAAGCGGCTTGCGTGCCTTTGCCGGCGCCGGGTGCGCCCAACAAAATCAGTTTCATGGAAGTCCTTGAGGAGAGTAGAAA
>NZ_JBPQTX010001154.1:0-249 GCF_051386555.1 Streptomyces sp. URMC 126 | reverse complement strand
CGTCAACCCAGCGTAGTTCGCCGCATCCCTACCGTTAAGGGCCGTCTTCCGGGATGGCGGGATTCGTGCAGGCTCCGCGGAGCGCGGACCGGCGGCGCGCGAACGGCGTGCGGGGCGCCGACGGACGCTCCGGGCCGCGCCGCGCATGCTCCCCTGGCGTGTGCTCCGGGTGTGTGCCGATGCGCCCGCCCGTGCGCTCTGTGCGGCCCGCGGGGGAGGCGTTTCCATGGGTGCTGCGTGGGTCGGCCC
>NZ_JBPQTX010001153.1:0-249 GCF_051386555.1 Streptomyces sp. URMC 126 | reverse complement strand
CTCCAGAACCCGCCGCGCCTGGACTTCGAGCTGCCCGGGGCGAGCCTGCGCGCCGTGCCGCTGCCCCGCCACTCCACCCGCTTCGACCTGGAGTTCCACCTCTGGGAGGAGCCGGAGACGGGCGCCCTGCGGGGCGCCGTGGTGCACAGCACCGATCTGTTCGACACGGCGACCGCGGAGCGGATGATCGGCCAGCTGCGCCGGCTGCTCACCGAGGCCGTACGCGATCCCGAACGGCCGGTGGCGGAA
>NZ_JBPQTX010001152.1:0-249 GCF_051386555.1 Streptomyces sp. URMC 126 | reverse complement strand
CTCCAGCGCATAGCCCAGCACCACGGTCAGCGCCACGCCGGCCAGCAGCATGGTGATGAAGTGCTGGCCCAGCAGCGGGGACAGCGCAAAGGCCATGTAGGCGCCGATCATGTAGAAGCTGCCATGGGCCAGGTTGATCACGCCCATGATCCCGAAGATCAGCGTCAGGCCGGAGGCCAGCAGGAACAGCAGCAGCCCGTACTGGACGGCGTTCAGGCACTGCACGAGAAAGGTGGCAAGGTCCATGGC
>NZ_JBPQTX010001151.1:0-249 GCF_051386555.1 Streptomyces sp. URMC 126 | reverse complement strand
TCCTCGACCAGCTTGAGGTAATCTGGGAAGTTGTCGAGTTCGCAGGCCCGCAGCCGCCGGGCAAGCCGCGACTGGATCATGCCGCGCTTGGCCGGGCTAAGGCCGATGCGCGCTTCGCTCATCATGATGGCGGCGACTGCATGGAATTCGGCTTCGGCAAGGACCGCCTGGCCGACCACTTCGTGTCTCATGCGGCGAGGTCCACCTGGTCGGTGAGGTGCAGGGCCTCCAGGTCGAGCAGCGATACCA
>NZ_JBPQTX010001150.1:0-249 GCF_051386555.1 Streptomyces sp. URMC 126 | reverse complement strand
ACCTGGACCTGGCCCGCCGCGCTCTTCACCGAGGACGACGTGCGCGCGCTGGCCGAGGGCTGGTTCCGGATGCTGCGCGCCCTGGTGGACGGCACGGCCGCCTCCGACGCGGGCGGCTTCACCCCGTCCGACCTCTCGCTGGTCGAGCTGAGCCAGGACGAAATCGACGATCTTGAAGCTGAACTTAAGGAACTCGCATGAAGACTTCGGGACTCGAGGATGTCCTGCCCCTCTCCCCGCTCCAGGAGG
>NZ_JBPQTX010001149.1:0-249 GCF_051386555.1 Streptomyces sp. URMC 126 | reverse complement strand
AGATGCGCCTCAGGTAACGCTTGACGCTTTCCGGGTTGCGGGAAGCAGGGTTTACGTCGCTGACTGACTAGCTCCGAGGAACGCACGACTCTCGGCTACCTAGAGAATCTCTTGCAGGATCCGGCGGCCATGTCGAGTCTTAGGTGCCCAAGACCGTCGCCTCCTATTCGGCTGCCCACTTCGGGGGGGTGAGGCTTTCATTTTGTTTGCGCGATCCTGGGCACTTCCGGATCGGTAGAGGCTCAAGAG
>NZ_JBPQTX010001148.1:0-249 GCF_051386555.1 Streptomyces sp. URMC 126 | reverse complement strand
GTCGACGGTCCCCGCCCTCTGGTCGGCGGCCGAGGTCTCACCCGCGTTCCCGGAGGTACGCCTCCAGTTCGGCGGCCCCGGTCAGCATCGCCCGCGAGCGGGCGGACAGCCGGCCGTGCCAGTCGCGCAGCACGGCCTCCAGCGGCTCCAGCCCGCCGGCCGCCCGCACCCGGTCGATCAGCGGGGCGATCTGCTCCAGCGGATGGCCGCCCCGCCTGAGCTGGTGGACCAGCCGGGCGTCCCGTACGG
>NZ_JBPQTX010001147.1:0-249 GCF_051386555.1 Streptomyces sp. URMC 126 | reverse complement strand
CGAGGACTTCATCAAGTACGCCAACGACAAGGGCATGGTCGTCTGGGACGAGTTCACCGACCCGTACACCGGCTACGAGATCGGCGCGGAGCACCTGCTGGCCACCGCCAACGCCCACCTCGTCAAGTGGCAGACCGACAACCCGCGCCGGGTCGGCGCGGGTGACGTCGGCGGCTGGGGCGGCGACCTCATCACGCTGTACGGCGAGTGGCGGCGCGACAGCAAGTCCTACTCGTCCGGCTACAAGTA
>NZ_JBPQTX010001146.1:0-249 GCF_051386555.1 Streptomyces sp. URMC 126 | reverse complement strand
ATCCAGCACGCCGGCGACCTGGCGGCGATCCTGTCCGGGCTCACCGCCGGGGAGGTGTTCTTCCTCGACGAGATCCACCGCATGTCGCGTCCGGCCGAGGAGATGCTGTACCTGGCGATGGAGGACTTCCGGGTCGACGTGGTGGTAGGCAAGGGCCCGGGAGCCACCGCGATCCCGCTGGAGATCCCGCCGTTCACCCTGGTCGGGGCCACCACCCGGGCCGGACTGCTGCCCGGCCCGTTGCGCGAC
>NZ_JBPQTX010001145.1:0-250 GCF_051386555.1 Streptomyces sp. URMC 126 | reverse complement strand
GCGAAAAGCCCGCGCAGCGCCGTCGTGATGTGCGACACGGGGTTCACGTTCACGAAGGCCTCGAGCCAGCCGGGCATGGTCTCGGGGTCCACGCTGATGTTCGACGCGAAGACCAGCGGGAAGATGAAGGTGAAGCCGAAAGTCATCACCGTCATCGGGGTCGAGACGAGGAGACCGATGGTCATGAACACCCAGCCGACGCCGAACCCGACCGCGAAGAGCAGCAGGAACCCGGCGAGCACGCCCACCA
>NZ_JBPQTX010001144.1:0-250 GCF_051386555.1 Streptomyces sp. URMC 126 | reverse complement strand
GCGGTACTCCCGGTCCATCTCCCGCAGCAGCGCCGAGAGCCGGACCGCCTCGTCGCGCGGTGGCCGCAGCCACGGCCGCTACCGCAGGGCCCGCAGCGTCTCGCGGTCCTCCGGGTGCTCCAGCAGGAAGTCGTCGGTGAACAGCACCACCCAGCCGTTCAGGCCCGAGACCCCGCGCCAGTGGTGCACCTGCCCGGGGGCGACCGCGCAGAGGTTCGGCGGACTCAGCCGCCACGGCACCGCGTCCACC
>NZ_JBPQTX010001143.1:0-250 GCF_051386555.1 Streptomyces sp. URMC 126 | reverse complement strand
GCTGATTATGCCTGCTGGGAACCGAGGAGGTTGAGGACCTCGTCGGTGCATGTCGCCTCACGAAGTTGCCGGGCGGTTTCGGGATTAGACAAGATTCTTGCGAGGGCTGCCATAATCTCGAGGTGCTCGTCGCTGGACGACGCGATAGGAATGACGACAGTGCAGATGTTCCCGTCCCATTCAACGCCCTCGGGGAATTGGAGGAAGCCTAGGGTGGCCTTGTCGATGTGGTCGCGGACCTCATCGACAC
>NZ_JBPQTX010001142.1:0-250 GCF_051386555.1 Streptomyces sp. URMC 126 | reverse complement strand
CATCATGTCCGAACTGATGGGCAACATTTACGGGCAATACGACGCCAAGCCGCAGGGCTTCGCGCCGGGCGGCATCAGCCTGCACAACTGCATGCTGCCCCACGGCCCCGACCGCGACGCCTTCGAGGGCGCCAGCAACGCCGACCTGCGCCCCGAGAAGCTGGACAACACCATGTCCTTCATGTTCGAGACGCGCTTTCCCCAGCACCTGACCGAGTTCGCCGCCCGCGAGGCGCCGATGCAGGAGGAA
>NZ_JBPQTX010001141.1:0-250 GCF_051386555.1 Streptomyces sp. URMC 126 | reverse complement strand
CCTTCACGTACGTGGCGCGGTCGAGCAGCTGGTGCTCGAGCTGCAGGTCGGTGAACAGGGCCTCCTCGAACGGGGCGACCTGCTCGAAGGTGGCCTTGAGGATGGCCGACAGGCGACCGAGCGCCGGGGTGACGACGTCGGGCACGCCGCCGATGGCACGCAGCTGGTCGGTGATCTCGATCGTGCGGGCGCCGGCGTTGTCGGCGTTCTGCGTCAGCTCGCGGCGGACGGCCTCGGTGCGGGCCTGCGC
>NZ_JBPQTX010001140.1:0-250 GCF_051386555.1 Streptomyces sp. URMC 126 | reverse complement strand
CCGGTACGCGGCCAGGGAGCGCGCGAAGTCGTCCTTGACGTGCAGGATCACCGGCTGCCAGCCGGGCGTGCCGAAGGCGGAGTTGATCTCGTCGGTGACCCGCTGGACCTCCGCGGTGTAGTCGCGGTAGACCGCCAGATCCTGCCGGGAGGGGTAGGCGAACGCCACGTGCACCACCCGGCCGCGCCACTCGGGGCGGTAGGTCAGCAGCTGCCGGAACGCCCGCAGCCCGCGGACGATGTTCTTGGAC
>NZ_JBPQTX010001139.1:0-250 GCF_051386555.1 Streptomyces sp. URMC 126 | reverse complement strand
GATCTGGGCGGCGGCGGCGCTGGCGCCCATGGGCTGGGCCGGCTACATCCTGTGGGTCGGCTTCCGCAAGAACGATCCGATCGGCGGCTACTTCCGGGTGCAGAAGCGCTGGGGGTCGGAGTTCGACTTCGGCAAGGACGCCTGGGGATCGGTGCGCGACGCCGTCACCGGCCGGCAGGTCTTCGCCCATCACATGGTGCTGGCCGTGGTGGCGGTGGCGGTGGTGCTCTTCGTGCTGCTGGCGCTGGAC
>NZ_JBPQTX010001138.1:0-250 GCF_051386555.1 Streptomyces sp. URMC 126 | reverse complement strand
CCACCAACGCCATCGAATCCCTGAACGCCAAGCTGCGCCGGGCGGTCCGCGCCAGAGGCCACTTTCCAACAGACGAGGCGGCCATGAAGCTCATCTTCCTGGTCTTGAACCGGACCGAGAAACAGTGGACCATGCCCGCGCGTGAGTGGGTCATGGCGAAGGCTCAGTTCGCCGTCCTCTTCGAGGAGCGTTTCACAAGGGCTTTCGCCTGATCGTGTGCAACCGCCCGCCCTCACACGAAATTCCTGAC
>NZ_JBPQTX010001137.1:0-250 GCF_051386555.1 Streptomyces sp. URMC 126 | reverse complement strand
CTGCTGGGGCTGCCGGAGACGGAGACGGAACGGTTCGGCGCCTGGCTGGACGACGCCAGCCGGGCGTTCAAGGCCGGTGACTTCATGACCGGGATGGGGATCTGGCAGCAGATCCACGGCTTCCTCCAGCAGCAGCTCGACGAGAAGCGCCGCTCACCCGGCGAGGACCTGCTGTCGGACCTGGCCGCCTCCTCGCGCGGCGAGGACGCGATGACCGACGGCGAGCTGATCGAGCTGACCTCCCAGGTGA
>NZ_JBPQTX010001136.1:0-250 GCF_051386555.1 Streptomyces sp. URMC 126 | reverse complement strand
CTGAAGGGGCTGGCCGAATATTTCTCGCCGAGCACCGCAAGCGGCAAACCGGGCGAGGCGCTGGAGAGCGTCTCCGGCGATCGGCCAGGGCTCGGCGGCCAGCGGCAGCGTGCGCAGTCGCAGGATCCTCGCCCGAACGGGCGGCCGACGACCCAGGCTGCGGCCCAGGGGGCAGCCAAGGGCGCTTCGGCCAGCGTGCCGGACGCGTCCCTGCGGGTGATCGCCGAAGAACTGAAGCTGCTGCTGCAGC
>NZ_JBPQTX010001135.1:0-250 GCF_051386555.1 Streptomyces sp. URMC 126 | reverse complement strand
CGACGATTGGGGCGCCGAAAGGCCGTCATGTCCTTGACAGATCCCCACCTGACGACCCTGGCCGATCATTTCGGCATCGCTCGTGATTATTACGACTGGAAGGGCCAGCACACCGAGGTCGGGAAGGCGACTGTTATTGCTGTCCTTGACGGTTTGGGAATTGACGCGTCGACTCCGGAACGTGCCGAACGCGCGTGCCACGAGGTGACTAACCGGAAGTGGCGTCGAGTGTTGCCCGGAATCGTGGTCC
>NZ_JBPQTX010001134.1:0-250 GCF_051386555.1 Streptomyces sp. URMC 126 | reverse complement strand
CACGGAGAAGGCGAGCTGGCCGAGGATGACCAGGACCAGGAAGCAGACCAGCGCGACGGCCTGCCACGGCGTCCCGGTCTGGCTCCTGGTCTCCTGTATGCCGCCGTTGCCCACGCCGCCCTTGATCCCGCCGATGACCCTGGGCGGCCCGAACGGCGCCTGCGGGTCCGCGCCCGTCCCCGTCTCGCCGGTGCGTTCGAGGGCGGCCAGGACCTTGTAGTGGGCGGAGCGGTTGAGCGGCACCTTGGGG
>NZ_JBPQTX010001133.1:0-250 GCF_051386555.1 Streptomyces sp. URMC 126 | reverse complement strand
ATCTTGGGGCAGATGGCTGCTCATGGCTTTGTCCGACCTTGCAGGCCTGCCTCGGTGACGATGGCGTCCATGGCGATATCGTGCGGCTGCGGAAAGATCGTCGAAAGACGGGCGGATTGTATCCCCACGCCGATGAGGAAGGGCCGAGGGCGCAGCGCCGCCAGTGTCCGGTCGAAATAGCCGCCGCCATAGCCGAGGCGGAACCCCGCATCGTCCCACCCAACCACGGGGGCAAGGGTGACATCGGGAA
>NZ_JBPQTX010001132.1:0-250 GCF_051386555.1 Streptomyces sp. URMC 126 | reverse complement strand
GGGGGACGCTGTCGCCAAGCCGGCTCAAGTCGTGGTCGAAGACTTCCAGCTGGTTGTCGGAGGCAACCAGCAATCGGCCATCCGGGGTGGCGGCATTGGCTCGAATGGGGCGTTCGAGCGTGACGGACGCCTCTTCTTCGAGCGTCACCGTATCTACCGAACTGAGCACTCGTTCGAACCCAGAATCGCCGGCCAGGGTGCAGGCGCGCAGCAGTCTTGCCTGCAGAAGCACGGCCATCGAGCACTCTGA
>NZ_JBPQTX010001131.1:0-251 GCF_051386555.1 Streptomyces sp. URMC 126 | reverse complement strand
GAGTACGTGAAGTTCGTGGGAGTTCTGTCTGCCATCCGCTAAGTGACTGATGACCAAATCGGACCGATATTATGTGTCGGCCAGAAGGGAAAACCCATGACAATTGCTGTGGCATATAAAGTAGCCTCTAATCCGCAGGACGCACGTGTAGAACCAGATGGGAGGATCGATTGGTCCCGCGGGAAACTCGGCATCAGTGACTATGATCCGGCCGCGATTCAGGTTGCCAGAGAGGCGGCCGATGTTTCTGG
>NZ_JBPQTX010001130.1:0-251 GCF_051386555.1 Streptomyces sp. URMC 126 | reverse complement strand
TATAAGAGACAGGGACGATGGGGCTCCTTCTGCGGGGGGGGTGACGTGGGCGTCTCCGCGCGAGGGCACGCGTGGACGTCTCCGCGGGAGGGGTGGGGTCGTCTCCGGGTGGGGCGCGGTGTGGCGCGCGCGGCGGCCGTGATGCCTCTCGCCCGCGAACGGGCGCGACCCGGGGTTGCCGTGAAGGAGCCGCGTCCGGCGGCGCGTCAGCGGGCGGCGGCCGGAACGCGCCGGAGCTGTCTCTTATACAC
>NZ_JBPQTX010001129.1:0-251 GCF_051386555.1 Streptomyces sp. URMC 126 | reverse complement strand
CGGGCCACGTCCGGCGCGAGCCCGGTGGTGGCGGTGACGACCACGGGCGTGCCGACGGACATGGCCTCCAGCACGGAGACGGAGAAGGCGTCCTGGACGGAGGGCAGGACGTAGACGTCCGCCCGGCGCAGGGCCGCCATCACCTGCTCGCCGTCGAGCGGCCCGACGTGGTCGAGCGCGTCGGACACCCCGAGGGAGCGGGCGAGGTCCAGCGTGCCGGCGAGGGCGCCGGTGTCGGGCCCGGCCAGCAC
>NZ_JBPQTX010001128.1:0-251 GCF_051386555.1 Streptomyces sp. URMC 126 | reverse complement strand
CCTCCTACGACCTGGACCTGCCCCAGCCGGTGGCCGTCCGCACCGCCGGCGGCGCCGAGCGGGCCGCGGACGGGGTGGAGGTGGTGAAGCTGGCCGACCAGCACGCCTTCGTCCGCCTCGCGCCGGGCGCGGAGCTGGAGGTGGGTGACTGGGTGGCGCTGGGCCTGTCGCACCCGTGCACGGTCTTAGACCGGTGGCAGCTCATCCCGGTCGCCGAGGCCGACGGCACCGTCACCGACTTCGTCCGCACC
>NZ_JBPQTX010001127.1:0-251 GCF_051386555.1 Streptomyces sp. URMC 126 | reverse complement strand
GGGTGAACAGGGTCAATTCTTGAGTGGAGTTGAAACTGCGACCGCCAAAGTTGAGCCAGTGCTGGCCACGGGGGTCGTTTTGGGTGAGGCGCGACGCCAATGTCTGGCTGTCAGCACTGGCGCCAATACCGAATACCGTCGAGCTGCCCGCCAACAACCTGACCGGGCCGCTGCTTTGGCCGCCGTCGGCCACCGAATACCGCGTGGTCAACGACTCCGAGTAGCGAAACCCCGCCGAATCGGTATTGACC
>NZ_JBPQTX010001126.1:0-251 GCF_051386555.1 Streptomyces sp. URMC 126 | reverse complement strand
GGGCTCCAGCGAGCCGTTGCGCACATAGGAGGAGAGCCTGCCCGGGCAGGACGTCGGCAGGTGGTCGCCGTGCCGGTTGATCCCGCGGCCCGCGCCGCCGATGTCGCGCAGGTTGGCGATCGACCAGCGGAAGGCGTCCAGGAGCTGTTCGGTGACGGGGTCGTAGTCGGAGGAGGAGCCGCCGGTGAGCGCGCACACCGCGTACCAGTTCCGGTTGCCGGGGCCGGTGCCGTTGGCGGCGGTCCGCACCC
>NZ_JBPQTX010001125.1:0-251 GCF_051386555.1 Streptomyces sp. URMC 126 | reverse complement strand
GGTCAGAACTGCTCGGTGCCCCGGCCGCCCATTGAGCCCTTCCTTTAAGGAGTCGGTGTGTCCCATCCATTCGAGAGCGACGATTCCGCATTTCTCGTCCTGGTGAATTCCGAGGGGCAGTATTCGCTGTGGCCGGAATTCATCGAAGTGCCGGACGGCTGGTCGGTCGAATGGGGACCCGGTGACCGCGAGACCAGTGTCCAATACATCGAGGCGCAGTGGACGGACATGCGCCCCGCCAGCCTCAGGAA
>NZ_JBPQTX010001124.1:0-251 GCF_051386555.1 Streptomyces sp. URMC 126 | reverse complement strand
GCATACCGCTGACCCTCGGTTCCGCCGCCACCGGCTACACCGCCGACGACACCGGGGTCACCGTCCGCTTCGAGGGCGGCGGCGAGGCCCGCGGCGACCTCCTCATCGGCGCCGACGGCTTCCACTCCGCCGTGCGCCGCCAGTTCGTGGGCCCCGAGGACTCCCGGGACAGCGGCTACATCTGCTGGCTGGCCGTCGTGCCCTTCGACCACCCCCGGCTGACCCCGGGCTACGTGGGCCACTACTGGGGC
>NZ_JBPQTX010001123.1:0-251 GCF_051386555.1 Streptomyces sp. URMC 126 | reverse complement strand
CTTTCGAACTCAGCCTTGGGCATGCCGCTTTCGCGCTTGATGGTGACCTCGACCGGATCACCGCAGTTGTTGACGAGGAGCTGTGTCTGGCCGGCGAGGGCGTAGTAGGTGTGGACGCCGTCGACGGTGAGGTTGTGGACCCGCTGGGGGCGGCGGGTGTGGTCGGTCGCGGTGATCTGGACCCAGGTGCCGGCCGAGGTCCGCAACCACATCCCGGCCTGCAGGTCGCCGGCCTCCACCCAGCGCCCGGC
>NZ_JBPQTX010001122.1:0-251 GCF_051386555.1 Streptomyces sp. URMC 126 | reverse complement strand
GGTGACCAAGCACAACGTCGTCCGGAACGAAAGCTTCTCCAAGCGTCTCGACGACCTGATGAAGCGGTACATGCTCCAGCAGCTCACCAGCGCCCAGGTCATCGCCGAGCTGGCCGCCCTGGCCAGGGAGGTGTCCGCGGAGGCCCGTCGTGGCGAGCAGTTCGACCCGCCGCTCAGCCACGCCGAGCTGGCCTTCTACGACGCGGTCGCCCACCGCGACATGGCCGAGCTGATGGAGGGCGGCCAGGACA
>NZ_JBPQTX010001121.1:0-251 GCF_051386555.1 Streptomyces sp. URMC 126 | reverse complement strand
CCTCGTACGCGTCCGGGTACATGAGCGCCCAGCGGACGTCGCACGCGTCCCACGGTTTGACCGTGGAGTTCAGCTCACCGCCGACGTACTGGATCGGCTTCTGCACATGCGGCAGCAGAGCCTCGAGCTGTGGGAAGACCGACTCGGCAGACATCTGGGATACCTTCGTGGGCTGACAGGGGGAGCGACTCTCAAGCGTAACCCGATGGAGCGTCCCTTCCGGCACGGCGATCGAACCGGCCACGCGGCAC
>NZ_JBPQTX010001120.1:0-252 GCF_051386555.1 Streptomyces sp. URMC 126 | reverse complement strand
GTACTCGCCGGAGTAGGTGCAGTGGCCGGCCCACTCCCGCCACCACCGCTCGGTGGCGGCCACGGTCCGGACCAGCCCGGCGGTGTCCGGCCGCTCCGGCTCCCCGTGGCGCAGCCCTCTCCAGGCCAGCCGGAAGCCCACCTTCTCGCCCTCGTCGACGGAGAAGTCCGCGGTGCAGTCGCCACCCTCCACGGTGAAGTCCGCACCGGAGTCGAGGACGACCACGTCCGGCCCCGCGTAGGCGCGCAGTCT
>NZ_JBPQTX010001119.1:0-252 GCF_051386555.1 Streptomyces sp. URMC 126 | reverse complement strand
CCTTCGAGGGGAAGGGCTCGCCGGTACGGCCATCGAAGAGGGTCGCCTTACCGTCGGTGTCAACGAGCATCTCGCCATCGCGGGTTGGGTGGCCGTACTGCAGCAAACCGGTGATCTCCTGCTCGGTGGCACCGTCGAATACCGGGGTGGCCAGACGGGATTCCTCAGGAATATCAATGAGGCCAACCTCGCGCAGACGCTCGGCCCAATCACCCTCGGCCTGGGTGATATCCCAGCCGGAGTGAGCGATCC
>NZ_JBPQTX010001118.1:0-252 GCF_051386555.1 Streptomyces sp. URMC 126 | reverse complement strand
CTCCACGCGCGGTCGGCGAGCGGCAGATCGCAGGCGACCACCGGCACACCGCGCCGGACGGCCCAGCGCACGGCGGCCAGTTCGGGCGAGAAGTCGGCGAACGGGTAGAACGCCGGGCCCCCGCCGCCGTCCGCCGGTGCGGCGGCCAGCGCCACCGGGGCCCGCGTCTCCTCGTGCCCCAGCCAGGGCAGCCACGGCTGCATCTCGGCGGGCAGCTCGACGAGCAGCACCTCCGGTGCCGCCTCCTCCAGC
>NZ_JBPQTX010001117.1:0-252 GCF_051386555.1 Streptomyces sp. URMC 126 | reverse complement strand
AGCCCCGCCAGGCTCCGGCCGACGCGCAGCGCGGTCTGCTCGGACGCGAAGTCCACGGCGAAGGAGAGCATCGCCTCCCGGGAGGCGAAGTAGTGCTGGAGCTGCCCGTGGGACATGCCCGCCTCCCGCGCGACCTCACGCACGGTCAGATGCGCGACACCGCGCTGCTCCACCACCCGCCACAGCGCTCGGGCGATCGCTTCGCGGCGCTCGCGGTGGTCCACCTGCTTCGGCATGCCGACCTCCCGGACC
>NZ_JBPQTX010001116.1:0-252 GCF_051386555.1 Streptomyces sp. URMC 126 | reverse complement strand
CAAGCAGGAGCACAAGGAGTCCGACGGCAACCCGCAGATCAAGAGCAAGATCCGCCAGAAGCAGCGCGAGATCGCCGACCGTGCCAGCGTCAACGCCGTGCCGCGCGCCGACTTCGTGGTCACCAACCCCACGCACTATGCCGTGGCGCTGCGCTACGACGAAAAGACCATGGCCGCCCCGCAGGTCATCTCCAAGGGCACGGACCTGGTGGCCCTGAAGATCCGCGAGGTCGCGGGCGCCCACAAGATACC
>NZ_JBPQTX010001115.1:0-252 GCF_051386555.1 Streptomyces sp. URMC 126 | reverse complement strand
CCTCGAGAGCGTCGGCGATCTTCAGCAGGGCGAGCTGCCGTGCGGCGGGGGTGCTGTCCCGCCACCCCGGAAACGCCGCCCGTGCGGCCTCCATCGCCGCATCGACGTCCGCCTCACGGGACAGCGGAGCGGTGGCATAGACCCCACCGGTGGCGGGATCGACCACCTCGGTCGTCCGGCCGTCGGCCGCGTCCCGGAACTCCCCGGCGATGTAATTGCGCAGTCGGCGCAGTCCTTCGTTCACTGCACCCC
>NZ_JBPQTX010001114.1:0-252 GCF_051386555.1 Streptomyces sp. URMC 126 | reverse complement strand
GGGCGAGGTTGTGCAGGCGGGCGATGCCGGGCATGGCCTCCACCCTCGACGGACTGGGGCACCGCAGGGGACCGCGACCTGTCCTGGGGGTACTGGGACCAGGCTCCCAGCCGCTCGGGAGCCTAGCCTGAGCAACATGAACACCTCGAAACTGGGCGACTACCTGCGGGGCCGGCGTGCGCAGGTGACGCCGTCCGACGTCGGTCTGCCCGAGGACGGGCGGCGACGGGTTCCCGGCCTGCGGCGCGAAGA
>NZ_JBPQTX010001113.1:0-252 GCF_051386555.1 Streptomyces sp. URMC 126 | reverse complement strand
CGCCCGTAGGAGCACGTCAAGGACTCTCACCGGAGAGTGAGGGCTCATTGCCAGACGAGCGTCGAGGGCTGCCTCCCACTGCTCGGTCAGGCCACGCGTCAACCGCTTGCGCATGCCGGGGGTGACGTGGGCGTAGCGGGCGGAGACGGAGCCGTCGATGTGGCCCATGCGTTCGTCCATGAGGACCTTCTCGGTGCCGAGGTCCTCCATCACGGTCCGGTGGGTGTGGCGGAGGCCGTGGGGTGTGAGGCC
>NZ_JBPQTX010001112.1:0-252 GCF_051386555.1 Streptomyces sp. URMC 126 | reverse complement strand
ATGGAAAGTGTGGCAACCAGGGAAAAACCAAGACTTATTATTTGCGGAGCGTCTGCTTATAGCAGGGAATGGGATTATGCGCGCATCAGGAAGATCGCCGATTCTATCAATGCGCTTGTTTTGTGCGACATGGCACATCCTGCAGGGCTTATTGCGAAGGGGTTACTGGATTCCCCTTTCGAACATTGCCACTTTGTAACCTCAACCACGCACAAAACGTTGCGCGGACCACGGGGCGGCATCATTCTAATG
>NZ_JBPQTX010001111.1:0-252 GCF_051386555.1 Streptomyces sp. URMC 126 | reverse complement strand
CCCTCATCCGGCTGTGGCCCAGGCTGCGCGCCTGGCTCGACGAGAGCCGCGACTTCCGGGAGTGGCAGGAACAGCTCCGCGCGGACCTGGCGCGCTGGGAGACGAAGAACCGAGAGGCGGGCGCCCTCCAACGCGGCAAGACCCTGGCCGAGGCCCTGGAGTGGCTCCAGTCGCGACCCCGTGACGTGACGGCGGACGAGCGGACCTACATCGAGACGGGCCGCCGCTACGAGCAGCGGACGGTTCGCAGGC
>NZ_JBPQTX010001110.1:0-252 GCF_051386555.1 Streptomyces sp. URMC 126 | reverse complement strand
GTACCAGTGTGACTAGTGCACGTGATGAGTACGATGGAACAGAACATGGCTTATAGAAATATCACTACTAGTTTAGCTCTCCTAGATGATGGAGAGCTTTTTTCATGAAAAGAACACTTAAAATTAACGCCTTGTCTTGATATAATGACACTGCCTTGTTTTAAAATAGTAAGCGGATGCGTTAATGTATCAGCGATTAAATTTGTTGGAAATGTATAAAAAACACAAGCTAAGAATAAAATACCTGTATAA
>NZ_JBPQTX010001109.1:0-252 GCF_051386555.1 Streptomyces sp. URMC 126 | reverse complement strand
GTCGTACACGGGCCGGGCGATGTCCGTGAGCAGCCCGTCGTGCACGTCGAGCGCGCGCCGCGGCTTCACCTCGCGGACGTAGTCGATGACCTCCGCGACCTTGCTCCACGGCGCGTGCACCGGCAGCATCAGCGTCTCCACCGGCCGCTCCGGCACCGTCAGCGCGTCACCCGGGTGGAACAGCGAGCCGTCCAGGACGAAGCCGATGTTGGTGACCCGGGGGATGTCGGGGTGGATCACGGCGAGCTGCAC
>NZ_JBPQTX010001108.1:0-252 GCF_051386555.1 Streptomyces sp. URMC 126 | reverse complement strand
CCATGGCAAGTGAAGTCAAGGTTCTCGTCGCATGTGGCTCAGGAATCGCAACATCCACGGTCGCTCAGGAAAAGGTCAAGGAGATCCTGCGGGATGCCAAAATTCCCGCAAAGATCACCAAAGGGACTGTGGGACAGCTGCCAGTTCTCCAGAACGGTGTCGATGTCATCATGCTGACGACCCGCTACGGCAAGCCGTTGAACAAGCCCGTCATCCAGGTGTTCGGTCTCATTTCGGGCATCAACGAAGACG
>NZ_JBPQTX010001107.1:0-253 GCF_051386555.1 Streptomyces sp. URMC 126 | reverse complement strand
CTACAGCACCACGGCACCGGAGACGGCAAACTTCCAGGAGGGGCGCAACCTCATCGGCGGGGCGGGCACGAACAAGCAGATTCAGTGCGAGACGTACAAGGCCCCCAATGCCTTCCAGCAGCAGGAATGCGACGCGGTGAACTTCATTAGCAAGAACCCGACGCAGCGGCCGAAGTTCACCATCGACAAGCAGACCGACCCGATCCTGACCGGCTCCAAAGGCGTCATCAACAACCCCGGCAGCATCCCCGGC
>NZ_JBPQTX010001106.1:0-253 GCF_051386555.1 Streptomyces sp. URMC 126 | reverse complement strand
CGCGACTTGGTGCGCCGCGCCCAGCTCTCCCCGTCCGGGGGCCGCTGGCAGGTGGTCGTCCACGAGACCGCCGACCGGCTCACCGAGCAGACCGCCAACGCCCTCCTGAAGGCCGTCGAGGAGCCCGCTCCCCGCACGGTGTGGCTGCTGTGCGCGCCCTCCGCCGACGACGTCCTGCCCACGATCCGCTCCCGCTGCCGCCATCTGGTGCTGCGCACACCGCCGGTGGACGCCGTAGCCGACATGCTGATCC
>NZ_JBPQTX010001105.1:0-253 GCF_051386555.1 Streptomyces sp. URMC 126 | reverse complement strand
GACCTGCGCCTGTGTCGTCCCGGAGAACCCCGACGCCCCACCGACGCTCGCCGAGGTGCAGTCCGCGCTGCGCGACCGCGGCGTCGCCCCCTACAAACTGCCCGATCGCCTGGAGATCGTGCCCGCCCTGCCGCTGACCGGCGTCGGCAAGGTGGACAAGAAGTCCCTGGCACGGCGGTTCACCGCCGAGACCGCGAACGGCGGCGGACGGTGAACGCCGCTCCGCGCCACCCCTTGAAAGGACACGCCATGC
>NZ_JBPQTX010001104.1:0-253 GCF_051386555.1 Streptomyces sp. URMC 126 | reverse complement strand
ATGTGTACACGGGCACGTACGAAGACCTGATCGGGATGCTCGACCCAATGCTGGTGTCTAAGGGCATCACTGGCGAGCGGCGGCAAAGCATCATCAACAAGTTCCTCGACAAGCAGTACAAGGGTTAGCAGAATTCGGCACTGGCTGAACTGTACCTGCGTGGCGACCTGAACGGCATCTTCAGTGCTGGGAAGGAGCAGGCGGATGGGCTGAAGGCACTCGACGCAATGCTGGCCCGCCGCAAGGCCAGCCC
>NZ_JBPQTX010001103.1:0-253 GCF_051386555.1 Streptomyces sp. URMC 126 | reverse complement strand
ACGCTGTCCGGCCCCATCCTGGGATCGGCCGTGGTGGTCATGCTGGAGAACAAGATCGGCTAGTTCGGCCTCTTCCTGCAGCGCCTCACGGGCGTTGAGTGGTTCTCCACGCTGGGCGAGTCGGTGACCATCGTCACGGGCCTGATCTTCGTGGTCTGCGTGCTGCTGTTCCGCAAGGGCATCATGGGCGAGCTGATCGTCCGGCTGCAGAAAAAGCGCACCCCTTGAGAGCCGGGTTGGGACGGTTTCAAGG
>NZ_JBPQTX010001102.1:0-253 GCF_051386555.1 Streptomyces sp. URMC 126 | reverse complement strand
CCCCCGGCGGCCGCCCGGGGTTCGGGCCGCAGGATCCCGGCGACACCGGCCGCCACGGCGCACAGGGCCACGGGCAGCAGGAAGGCGACGTTCAGCGGCACGAGATGGGTGAGCGGCCCGATGACGGCGGGTCCGGCGAGCATGCCGAGGTAACCGAGCCCGGCCACCCGTGAGACGTTCGCCCCGGCGGCCTCCGGGTCGGCGTGGCCCGCGGCGCTGAAGAGCTGGGGCACACAGCCGGACAGCCCCAGAC
>NZ_JBPQTX010001101.1:0-253 GCF_051386555.1 Streptomyces sp. URMC 126 | reverse complement strand
GAAGAAGCTTGTCCCGGCAGGCAAGCTCACCGCCACCACCGACTACTCCCAGGCCATCCCCGGAGCCGACGCGATAGTTCTCGTCGTCCCGCTCTTCGTTAACGACGAGACCTGGGAACCGGACTTCGGCTGGATGGAAAATGCCACCAAGTCGCTGGCCGAGCACCTCACCCCCGGCACCCTCATCTCCTACGAGACCACCCTGCCGGTCGGCACCACCCGCAATCGCTGGAAGCCCATGATCGAGGAGATC
>NZ_JBPQTX010001100.1:0-253 GCF_051386555.1 Streptomyces sp. URMC 126 | reverse complement strand
GCGCCGACACGATGGCAATGCTTCGGCCCGCATCCAGCGACATGTCCTTGCCCGACTGCACGCTGGAAGAGCGCACCAGCAGGTCCGCGCCGCTTTTCACGGCAAGCGCGCCGCCAGCCTCAAGCACGGAGCCGACCTGCGACGCCGTGCGGATCTGGACGACGCCGTCAGCGGCGTATTCCGTGCCGCCTTCCAGCCGGCTGACGGATGTCACCTTGACATTACGACCGGCATCGACGCTTGCGTCGCCTCC
>NZ_JBPQTX010001099.1:0-253 GCF_051386555.1 Streptomyces sp. URMC 126 | reverse complement strand
GGACTATCCCATGGTGCGATCGCGGGTAGAGGCCGGGCAGCTCAGCCTGCACGGGTGGCACTATGTCATCGAAGACGGCGAAGTCCATGTCTTCGATGTCCAGACCGGCCGCTTTGTTGCGGCATCTCAAGCTCCGCACAGCGGCACCGGGCCGTACCCGCCCTACGTGGAGCATGATGGACAAGTGCTTGTCGACTGAGGCCCGAGCAAGTGCCAGGGACGGCGGCAGGCAAGTCAACACGGGAGCCATGCC
>NZ_JBPQTX010001098.1:0-253 GCF_051386555.1 Streptomyces sp. URMC 126 | reverse complement strand
GTGCCCGAAGAGACGCGGAACACGTTGTTCCGCGTGCTGTTCGAGCGCCGGCCCCAGGTCGCCCTGCGCCTGCTGTACGACGACGTGACCCACCGCTGGGAGCGGGCCGCCGGCCTGCTGGAACACGCCGTGGACGGCGTGGTCGAAGCGCTGGGCACGGACGCGGGGGCCATCCTGCACCACGCGGTCCTGCGGGCGCTGGCGTGCGCGTCACCCGACGGTGTCGCCCCGGCGGCCGTGGACGGCGTACGGA
>NZ_JBPQTX010001097.1:0-253 GCF_051386555.1 Streptomyces sp. URMC 126 | reverse complement strand
GATCAGGGCCCGGTGCATGGTGCACGCCTTTCGGCTGGAGTGGCTGTGGCTGGCTGTTGCCGCGGACGACTGCTGTGGCCGGCTGCCGCGGCCGCGGTCCGCGGCCGGTGCGGTCCGCGGGGGGACGGGGGCGGGACGTGTCCGACCTTAGACACTCGGCGTCCGCCGCGGGAGTGCGAGTACACGCTGCGCTCACCCCCCGGTGTACTCGGTGGGCAGGACCGGTTCGCCGCGCGAGAGCTGCGTCGCCGAC
>NZ_JBPQTX010001096.1:0-253 GCF_051386555.1 Streptomyces sp. URMC 126 | reverse complement strand
GCTGTATACCCTGGTCTACCTGGAGGCCGCCGTCTCGACCGGCAGCATGGAAATCTTCCGCGACTACATATCCTGGCTCAGGTCGATCTTCATCTGCTACGACATCGATCCCGACGACCTTGCCGGCACGCTGGAAACCTTGCAGGAAATCTTCATCGAGCGCGGCGACGTGATCCAGGCCGAATTCCTCGAAGATTCGCTGCGGCTGATGGATACCATGGAAGACGTCCCGGCCAGCCGGCTGACCGAGGAC
>NZ_JBPQTX010001095.1:0-254 GCF_051386555.1 Streptomyces sp. URMC 126 | reverse complement strand
CCCTTCACCCAGGGCCGGGGCGTCCAGTTGCTGTTGACCGCGACCCAGGCGTAGTCGTTGCCGGGGAAGGACGACCCCTGGAAGCTGCCCATGGGCTGCTGGTTGTGGCCGGTGACGGAGTCGCCGGGCCGGCCGCAGTGCCCGGCGGTGACGAAGCCGCCCTGCGTGCCCCGGGTCACCGAGAAGCCCACCGAGCAGCGGGAGCGGCCGTTGATGTAGTACGCCTCCCCGCCGCGCACGTCGTAGTACGGGCG
>NZ_JBPQTX010001094.1:0-254 GCF_051386555.1 Streptomyces sp. URMC 126 | reverse complement strand
CCTTGACCTTGAGGTCCGGGAAAAAACTGGTTGCATGGACCTTGATGTCGGGGAAGGACTGCACGAGCTGGACCTTGCCGTAGAGGCGGATGCCTTTGTAGTGCAGTTTTTCTTGTCGAAGTCTGCGGCGTGAACGAATGCCGGCAGGGCAAGACAGGCAAAGACAAAGCTACAACGCTGCAGAAGATGCATATGCGAAAAGGGAGTGGGTCTTCGGAAACAAGCCAGGCCGTGGCTTGCGGCCGCCCTATTAG
>NZ_JBPQTX010001093.1:0-254 GCF_051386555.1 Streptomyces sp. URMC 126 | reverse complement strand
GTCCCCAGCGGCGAGAAGCTCCACGTCTTCCTGCCCTACCTGGACGAGTTCACGGACACCGAGGTGGCGGCGGTGATCGGCAAGAGCGTCGGTGAGACCGTGCCGCCGCTGCTGACCGTCGCCGACTGCGTCTCCGGATACGTCATCGCCTCCGGGCGCGACGCGGACGACGCCGTCGCCAGGTGCGAGGCCGCCAACGACAGGATCCGCTTCAGGACCAGCTGAAGGCCGCCGCCCGCCGCTCCCCTCCGCAC
>NZ_JBPQTX010001092.1:0-254 GCF_051386555.1 Streptomyces sp. URMC 126 | reverse complement strand
TCCTCCTCCGGCCCAGCGAAGGGGCTCGAGGAACCCCGGCGGCCCTATCTGCGCCTCGTCGTCGACAACACCCAGCGCTGAGGGCCGGACAGCGAAACGCCCGACCGCAAGGCCGGGCGTTCGCCGTTCCGGGTGAAGGGCCTGCTCAGACCGCTTCGGCCCGCGCCAGCCCCGCGCGGCGCGCCGACAGCTCCTCGGCCACGAGGAAGGCCAGTTCAAGCGCCTGGCTCGCGTTCAGGCGCGGATCGCAGGCC
>NZ_JBPQTX010001091.1:0-254 GCF_051386555.1 Streptomyces sp. URMC 126 | reverse complement strand
ACGCACGAGGGCTACGAGTGGCTCTACGTCCTGTCCGGGCGGCTGCGGCTGGCTCTGGGCGAGCACGACCTCGTCCTCGGCGCGGGGGAGGCCGCCGAGTTCGACACCCGTACCCCCCACGGCTTCGCGAACGCCGGGGAGCGGCCCGTCGAGTTCATCAGCATCTTCGGGCCGCAGGGCGAGCGGATGCACGTACGCGCCCGGCCCTCGAAGGGCGCGGGGTGAGGGCCGCCGCGCACGCCCGGAGGTACGGG
>NZ_JBPQTX010001090.1:0-254 GCF_051386555.1 Streptomyces sp. URMC 126 | reverse complement strand
AATTCAGCCAGCAAGTAAGCGAAATGAAAGCATTTTACGTTGTCCGGGACCGG
The DNA here is from genome assembly GCF_051386555.1 of Streptomyces sp. URMC 126. NCBI lineage: Bacteria > Bacillati > Actinomycetota > Actinomycetes > Kitasatosporales > Streptomycetaceae > Streptomyces > Streptomyces sp. URMC 126. The sequence goes on along the minus strand of NZ_JBPQTX010001090.1, from coordinate 201 downwards.
AACAAGCCTATTTTTTAATAAATGCGGCTGCTTTCTGGTTACTTTCGTCTATTACACGGAGGTAAGGGAGTAAGGGTTTCTATTAGGCAATACTTTATGGGTTTATTTACAGTTGGTATAAAGGTAGATTTACGCTAAATTTGCCCGTTACGCTTTAAACCGGTCTCATAGTTCAACGGATAGAATAGAAGTTTCCTAAAC
>NZ_JBPQTX010001089.1:0-254 GCF_051386555.1 Streptomyces sp. URMC 126 | reverse complement strand
ACATTATACCATTTAACTACAGTTTTAAGGATGATGAAGATCGTTTGAGCATTACTGAAAGCACTAACATAATCTATAGTGAAAGTGCTAAAGAATATGTATTGAAATTAGCTGTTGATACATTGGCCGATATGCTACAACGTGATGGCACATATATCACACCTAATGAACGCTCTGATAGAAGTTCTGAGTTATTCTCAGACAATAATAATCCTTTAAGTGAATATCTTGAAAATAGAAGTGTTGATTTCTTC
>NZ_JBPQTX010001088.1:0-254 GCF_051386555.1 Streptomyces sp. URMC 126 | reverse complement strand
CCACGGGGGCGACCCACAAGGCTTCGGCGTTGAGGCCGTTGATGACGAAGCCGGCAAGCACCTTCATCAGGATATGCCCGGCGGTCATCGCCACGAACAGTCGCAGCGCGAGGCTGAACGGGCGCATCAGGAAGCTGATCAGTTCGATCGGGAACAGGACCACGGCCATGAAGCCCTTGACGCCGTGCGGCACGAACAGGCTGAAGAAGTGGAAGCCGTGCTTGGCGAAGCCGATGACGAGCACGATCGAGAAG
>NZ_JBPQTX010001087.1:0-254 GCF_051386555.1 Streptomyces sp. URMC 126 | reverse complement strand
CATGGACGCCGCACCCCCTCCGACTCCGCACACCCCGCCCACCGACGCCGATGTCGCGGCGATCGGCGAGCAGCTCGGCCGCGTGCCGCGCGGGCTGCGCGCCATCGCGCACCGCTGCCCCTGCGGCCTCCCCGACGTGGTGGAGACCGCGCCGCGCCTGGAGGACGGCACGCCCTTCCCGACCCTCTACTACCTGACCTGCCCGCGCGCCGCGTCCGCGATCGGCACGCTGGAGGCCGAGGGCGTCATGAAGG
>NZ_JBPQTX010001086.1:0-254 GCF_051386555.1 Streptomyces sp. URMC 126 | reverse complement strand
CAAGAAGACCGCGGCGGCTGGCTGGGCGTCGGTCTTGCGCGCTGCGCGCGGCGCGGCGGCAGGCGCCGGCTTGATCGATTTGTCGGTCGACTTGTCGACCGTCCTGATGGTCGCGGCCTTCGTGCGCGCCGCGGCGGGTTTTGTCCCGTCGGCGGACGGCGTCTTGGTGGCCGACGACTTGCTCGCGGCGGATCGGGGAGCGTTTTTTTCAGCGCGCACGAACGGACCTTCCTGCTGGCGGGGAACCTTATAAC
>NZ_JBPQTX010001085.1:0-254 GCF_051386555.1 Streptomyces sp. URMC 126 | reverse complement strand
AGCTGGAACTGCTCATCGTCCACTCGATGCTGCTGACCGGCTACGATGCGCCGCCCATCCACACCCTGTACATGGACCGCCCGATGCAGGGCGCCAACCTGATGCAGGCCCTGGCCCGCGTCAATCGCCGTTTCCGGGGCAAGCAGGACGGCCTCCTGGTCGGTTACGCGCCGCTCACCGACAACCTCGCCAAGGCACTGCGCGAGTACTCCGATCAGGACCGCGAGGACCAGACGCTCGGCGCGAACGTCGAC
>NZ_JBPQTX010001084.1:0-254 GCF_051386555.1 Streptomyces sp. URMC 126 | reverse complement strand
CGTCTCCTGGAGGGTGGCCAGTTCCTTGGTGAGGTCGCCCTCGTCCTGCTCCTTGCGGAGCTGGAGCGCGTACTCGTGGGTGTAGGCCTCCTTGGCGACCCGCACCATCTCCGGGGCGGCCAGGTCCATGCGGTAGTTGCGGTCGGAGGGCTCGGCGTGCGTGATGTTGGCGTTGGTCAGCTCCACCGCCGGCTGGAACTGCTGGTTGAGCTGCTCCAGGAGCCGGCCGGTGTCCTCGCCGACCATGTCGTAGA
>NZ_JBPQTX010001083.1:0-254 GCF_051386555.1 Streptomyces sp. URMC 126 | reverse complement strand
ACATAGCCGTGTGCCATCCGGCCGAGTGGGGCCTGCCGGTCCCCGGCGACGACTTCGAGGGCCACCGCATCGACGTCTGCTTCGAGGACGTCGCGATGCACCTCTACGGCTGCTGGCCGGACCACCGGGCGGCGCCGGAGGAGACCGTCCACTTCTGCGGGGCCGGCCACGTCTTCTGCCAGGCGGTGCTGCTGCCCGTCCTCGTCCTCGCCCAGGGGGTGAAGCTGAGGCACTCGTTCCGCGTGAATGAGACC
>NZ_JBPQTX010001082.1:0-254 GCF_051386555.1 Streptomyces sp. URMC 126 | reverse complement strand
GATCACCACCAAGGCGGCGCTCACCCTCCAGGGTCTGCCCGCGGGCCCGCTGCGGCTGCCGCTCATCGAGCTCTCCCCCGAGGAGACCGAGCAGCTCAAGCGCGATCTGGCGGCCGGCGGGGTACAGCTGTAAACACGGACTTCACAACTGAACAAGATCCCATAACCGCATACGCAGCAATACCTCTTACGTAAGTGCACGACAGTCATGCGCGCCACGTGCCGCTCCGGGGGGCCTTCCACAGGTGGGAGAC
>NZ_JBPQTX010001081.1:0-254 GCF_051386555.1 Streptomyces sp. URMC 126 | reverse complement strand
GGTGGGCGGGTCGTCGTACGGGCGGTCGTCGGGCGGGTGGCGGACCGTCGGGCCGTACCGTCGGTTCGTACGGCGCCGAGCCGTACGCGGCCGTACGCGGCGGTGCGCGCACGGCGGTGCGTACGCGACGGCGCGCGCATGGCCGTCCTGACCGAAAGGCCCGAGTTAGGTCAGGCTAAGTCTACGGCGGGGCCCGGGGCGCCGAGGAGGGGTGTGCAACCGGGGCGCGTACGCGGGCGCGCGGGGGTACGGGG
>NZ_JBPQTX010001080.1:0-254 GCF_051386555.1 Streptomyces sp. URMC 126 | reverse complement strand
CGTCCACTGTGCAGTTCTCAAACAACGACCAGCCACCCGTCACACACCAGACAAGCTGGCGCTACACCGGGGCCGGACCGAAGATACAGACCGTAGCCCGTACCCTCAGACACCCAACAGCGTGCCCGACCCAGTCCCTCACGACTCTGTGTTCCACGCCGAAGCAGTACTAACAGGCCTTTTGAGACTGTGCCGAATAGTCAACGTTCCACCCATGAGCAACCGTACGAGACATTCGCTCGTAGTCGGCTATG
>NZ_JBPQTX010001079.1:0-255 GCF_051386555.1 Streptomyces sp. URMC 126 | reverse complement strand
GGACACAGGCATGCCAAGCTGGGTCATGATGTTGGTGACCTTGCAGCCAGCAGCGGCTTCGGTCTTCTGTGTTGGCAGAGCCCGGGCGTGGAGGCGGCAACCAATCAGGGCCTTGTAGCGCATCGTCGCTACCTCGCCCAAGGACCGCCGACCGTAGTTGAAGGCCTTCTGCCAGCCGACCCGACCACGTTCTTGGATCACCTGGAGGTGACGGTCGCGCTGCGTGGGCGCCGTCTCGGCGTTGTTGCTTGGCAC
>NZ_JBPQTX010001078.1:0-255 GCF_051386555.1 Streptomyces sp. URMC 126 | reverse complement strand
GGATGGACCTAACCATTCTCCTGGACCAAATTTAGATTGAAAACTAATTGAGATGGGAAGATCTGGGAAAGCGGCCGCAATGGCATCGCGGGTAGCTATGCACTGTGCTTTATAGTGTGCCGCGCAGTGATAGCGCTGGTCAGGAACTCCGTGAAACGAGAGCAGAACATGGTCGTAGGGCACAGTCGCGCATAGATCCCTAATCTGTTGCTGATACCAGTGGATCATGTGAGGTTCGGTCGCATAGCTAGATAC
>NZ_JBPQTX010001077.1:0-255 GCF_051386555.1 Streptomyces sp. URMC 126 | reverse complement strand
CAACGGGGCTGAGGACCTCTCTCGCGTCACTCTCATGAGCGACGGGGTCTCGGTGTACGAGTGCACTAATGACAACGAAGTCATTGACCTGCTGCATGGCGGGCAGGGGATGTTCGCTATTGCGCTAGGAGGGGTGTGGCGCGACGTTCAGGGAAGTCTTGCCGAACTGCCTAGCGAGCGTCTCAATCCGGTCGTGGACACTGAGCTCGACGAGTTCACTGCACGCAGAATCGCCAAGCACGCCTCCTGATTACG
>NZ_JBPQTX010001076.1:0-255 GCF_051386555.1 Streptomyces sp. URMC 126 | reverse complement strand
CATCCTGCGCGCCCGAGCCGACGTGGACGCCATAACCGACGAACTGGAGCGGGCGGTCGTCCGGCTGCGCGAGGCCGGCGTCGGGGTGATCATCGGCACCGGCATCGACTCCAAGGGCTCCCCCGTGCTGGAACTAACCCGTCCGCGCACGGCGCTGTTCAACGCCAACGTCTGGACGATCGCCCAGCGACACGGTGCCTTCGTGATCGACGTCTGGGGCATGCGCTGCCTCAAGCACTGGCAGATGTGGCACGA
>NZ_JBPQTX010001075.1:0-255 GCF_051386555.1 Streptomyces sp. URMC 126 | reverse complement strand
CTGCTGGACTTCGCCGTCTGGAGCGCCGGCGCGGTTACCGTGCCGATCTACGAGACCAGTTCGCCGGAGCAGATCCAGTGGATCCTGTCCGACTCCGGCGCGGTCGGCTGCGTCGTGGAGACCGGCGCCCACGCCGCCGCGGTGGAGTCCGTGCGCGACCGGCTGCCTCAGCTGGCGAACCTGTGGACCGTCGACGACGGCGCGGTGCGGAAGCTGGCCGACTCCGGGGCGCAGGTCACCGACGCGGTCCTGGAC
>NZ_JBPQTX010001074.1:0-255 GCF_051386555.1 Streptomyces sp. URMC 126 | reverse complement strand
ACATAAGCGACCCGGGCAGCCTGCGTGTGGCGACCTTCCCAATACACGAAGCCGTATCCGAAGTCATGACGACTCGCCGCCATCCAGGGCCAGCACACGGCATCGCCGCCGCTGCGGTCGATCTTCCGCCAGAACTCCGCCTCGAGTGCCTTTCGTGCCAGCTCTTTCAGGTCGCCGCTCATCACCCTCCACCCGCCGGGAGGCGGTGGAGTCAAGGTTCGCACCGCGTGGGGGCCAGGCCGGTCCCGATGGAGG
>NZ_JBPQTX010001073.1:0-255 GCF_051386555.1 Streptomyces sp. URMC 126 | reverse complement strand
CCCAGGGGGAACGCACCGTCGATGCGCTCGCCAAGGCGGCCGGGCTGAACCTGACCACCGCCTCCGCGCATCTGCAGACCCTCAAGCAGGCCGGACTGGTGGCCACCCGGCGCGAGGGGGTGCGCATCCACTACCGGCTCGCCGGCGACGACGTGGCCCGTCTGTTCGCACTGCTGCGCGAGGTGGCCCAGACGCACCAGGCCGCCGTGGAACCGGCCCGCACCGCCTACCTCGGCGAGGAGGCGGGCCGGGAGG
>NZ_JBPQTX010001072.1:0-255 GCF_051386555.1 Streptomyces sp. URMC 126 | reverse complement strand
CTCTGAGGCGGCCCCGCGAGCGGGCGGCCGCCGGGACCGGTCGATCGTCAGGGCCGGGCGTGCTTCGAAACCGGTCGATCGTGAAGGCCGGGCGTTCGTCAGGGCCGGGCGTTCGTCGAAGCCCGGCGTTCGTCGGAGCGAGCCGCGCGGGCCGGCGCGCCCGGGGCGGTGACCCGTCCCGGTGACAGCCCGCGGCCGGCCCGTCATCCGGATGGGTGGACCGTACGGCGCGCTCGTCCGGCGGCGGTGCGGAAA
>NZ_JBPQTX010001071.1:0-255 GCF_051386555.1 Streptomyces sp. URMC 126 | reverse complement strand
GACCGTGGCCAAGATGGTGGCGATGACGGCCATCCTCTCCTTCGTGGCCTGGAAGTTCCTGAGCAGCCACATCGCCGAGATCGCCGCCATCTCCTCCCAGCCTTCGGCCATGGCGCTAACCATGACCGGGCAGTGGCTGGCCAGCGGCGTGGCCCTGCTGCTGGTGGTGTTCCTGATGGCCGTGATCGACGTGCCGCTGCAGGCCTACCTGTTCAAGTCGCGCCTGAAGATGAGCCACGAGGAAGTCAAGCAGGA
>NZ_JBPQTX010001070.1:0-255 GCF_051386555.1 Streptomyces sp. URMC 126 | reverse complement strand
CCACCGTGCGAAGCGGTTCACGGCGTTGGTGAAAATGCGCCCACACGTGAAGCGCTGGGTCGGCCTGACCGGCACCCCCGCCTCCAACGGGCTCATGGACATCTGGGCGCAATTCCGGCTCCTCGACGGCGGCCAACGCCTCGGCAGATTCATCACCCGCTACCGCGACAAGTGGTTCCTGCCGGATAAGCGCAACGGGATGCAGGTGTTCACGTACAAGCCGAGGGCAGGCGCTGAGGAGGAAATCTACGACGC
>NZ_JBPQTX010001069.1:0-255 GCF_051386555.1 Streptomyces sp. URMC 126 | reverse complement strand
GATCTCGGAGAGGACCACGCCCGGAGCGCCCTCCAGCAGCTCCCGGGCGCGCTCGGGGCTGATCGGCCGCTCGAAGCGGGCGTTGATCTGGAGCGAGTGGCCGGTGAAGACCGGCACGCGCACGCAGGTGCCCGAGACCTTCAGCTCCGGGATGCCGAGGATCTTGCGGCTCTCGTTGCGGAGCTTCTGCTCCTCGTCGGTCTCGCCCAGCCCGTCGTCCACGATGGAGCCCGCCATCGGCAGCACGTTGAAGGC
>NZ_JBPQTX010001068.1:0-255 GCF_051386555.1 Streptomyces sp. URMC 126 | reverse complement strand
GCGCCCAGCGCACCGCGGCCGCCAGGTCGAGGACCTCGCGGTCGCCGACCGTGGACCGGCCGCCGGAGCCGCCGTGCCCCCGGAAGGAGAAGGTGATCACGGCGGCACGCTGGGCGAAGACACCGGCCGCCCGCCGGATCGCGGGCCGGTCGCGCGAGCCGGTGAACCCGTGGGCGATCACGATCGCGAGGCCGTCGGCGGGGGCGCCGGGCGCGGTGGAGCTGTGGATCGAACACGGCATGGGGCACGCGGAGC
>NZ_JBPQTX010001067.1:0-255 GCF_051386555.1 Streptomyces sp. URMC 126 | reverse complement strand
CCTCTACGCCGGGGTGGGCGCGGCCATCGCCACCCTCCTGGCCGCGGCCGCCGGATACGCCCTGACCAAGTACACCTTCACCGGGCGCGAAGCGCTGTTCTCCGTCATCCTCGGCGGCGTCCTGGTGCCGGCGACCGCCCTGGCGCTGCCCCTGTTCCTGCTCTTCGCCGAGGTGGACGCGACCAACACGTTCTGGTCGGTCTTCCTGCCCAGCATCGTCAGCCCCTTCGGCGTCTACCTATCGCGCATCTTCGC
>NZ_JBPQTX010001066.1:0-256 GCF_051386555.1 Streptomyces sp. URMC 126 | reverse complement strand
CGGCTACGCCGTCTTCTACGCGGTGACCACCTGGTCCCTGTCCTATGCCACCGAACGGCTCGGGGTCGACCGCACGGTGATGCTCGGGTGCATCATGGCGGCCGTGGCGCTCAAGGGGGTGCTCACCCCGGTGGCCGCGGCGCTCAGCGACCGCTACGGGCGGCGTCCCCTGTGCCTCACCGGCTGTGCCGTCACGGTGCTGTGGATGTTCCCGATGATCGCCCTGTTGCGCACCGGTGAGCCGCTGCTGATGTTC
>NZ_JBPQTX010001065.1:0-256 GCF_051386555.1 Streptomyces sp. URMC 126 | reverse complement strand
GGTTCCAGGAGAACGCGGTCTTCGAGGTGGTCATGGAGGCGACGTTCAGGGTGACCCGGTCGGCCGCCTGGCCGAGCCGGGAGAGGAGCTCGTCGCGGTACGTCGCGGGTATCACGTTGAGGTGGTACAGCGGCGCCGCCCCGACGAGCACCCGCACCCGCGGTGTGTGGCCGGCCGCCACGGACGCCTTCAGCCCGTCGACGATCGCGTCGTTGAAGGCGCCGTTCGGCAGCGGGGCCAGGGAGGAGATGTCGAC
>NZ_JBPQTX010001064.1:0-256 GCF_051386555.1 Streptomyces sp. URMC 126 | reverse complement strand
ACGGAACGGTTAGCGTCGAGTCGACCAAGACCTTTCTGCGCACTTACATGCAGGAGTTCCGCGACTTCATCCAAAGGGTCCTGACAGTTTATCCACGTTCAACTTGATACGTGAAAGCACTTCGCTGCGGAGTATGGCGTTCATCCATCAGAAGAGCGGCTCCAGGTTTGCCTGAAAGAACAGACGATCCGGTTCGGAAGACACACCTTCCGTTGGGGCTTGTCAGTCTTCCACCAAGGACCGATGATCCCTGAAG
>NZ_JBPQTX010001063.1:0-256 GCF_051386555.1 Streptomyces sp. URMC 126 | reverse complement strand
GCACCGGGCAGCCGCTGCCGTTCGCCGGCACGGCGACGCTCCTGTCCGTGGTGCCGGGTGCGGCGGCCCTGGCCGCCGCGCTGGCCGTACGGCCCAGGCCGATCCGGCCGAAGAAGCCGGCGGCCGCCGGTGAGGGCGGGGCGGCGGCGGACGCGGCCGTCCCGGTGCCCGTTCCGCCCGCGGTTCCCGCGGCCCCCGCCGGGCTGCCCTGGGGGGCGGCCCTGACGGCGGCGGGCCTCGCCCTGGAGGCGTACGC
>NZ_JBPQTX010001062.1:0-256 GCF_051386555.1 Streptomyces sp. URMC 126 | reverse complement strand
TCACGATGGTGATGCGATGGAGATGCCTGATACAAACGTAGCAAGCGGCAGCGCAGACATCAATTCTGCAAAGTCAGTTGACCAACCATTTGGTGACAAGCATAAGCACTCTACCTGCAGTGCCTGTGCTACTTGCTGCGTAGGCGCCGTCGCACCCCCCTCCGTAGCAGTTATGACATCTGCCTACAGCAGTGCTCTTCCTTCCGTTGTTACTCCCACTCCGTTGGTCACTGGATTCATTCCAGCGGGCCTAGAA
>NZ_JBPQTX010001061.1:0-256 GCF_051386555.1 Streptomyces sp. URMC 126 | reverse complement strand
GGGCCACGGCGTCCCGGATATCGGTGATTGCGCGGTCGATCGGCGTGCCGAGGTCGAACTGGACCTGGGTGGTGCTATTGCCCTCGCGAACCTGGCTGTGGATCTCGTCCACGCCGTTGACGCCGCGGACGGCCGCTTCGACCCGGCGGGTGATCTGGGTTTCCAGCTCGGACGGAACGGCGCCGGGCTGGGAGATCGACACCACCGCCAGCGGCAGGTCGACGTCCGGCTCCTCGTTGACGTCCATCTGCATGAA
>NZ_JBPQTX010001060.1:0-256 GCF_051386555.1 Streptomyces sp. URMC 126 | reverse complement strand
CTCTCGCGCCACAAGACCGCCCGGCTCACCTCGCGGACGATCACCAACGAGAAGGTGCTCTTCACCAAGCTGGACAACCAGCCGCCCACGGTGCCGGTGCTGGACCTCCAGGAGTACGCGGTGGGCACGGTCTGCGCGGCCGTGCCGATCACCGCCGGCAAGTCGGTGGGCTGTCTGGCGCTGTCCATGCCGGTCGAGCACGCCCATCGGCTCCGCAAGGCCGCGGACACCCTCAACCGCCGGGCGGCCCCGGTGC
>NZ_JBPQTX010001059.1:0-256 GCF_051386555.1 Streptomyces sp. URMC 126 | reverse complement strand
GGTGGCGGCGGCGGGCTCGCCCTCGGCTTCGGCCTCTTCGGAGTGCTGTCCATCATCAGACTCCGCTCGGACGCCGTGCAGCACGAGGAGGTGGCGTACTACTTCACCACCCTCGTCCTCGGGCTCGTCTGCGGTCTGCCGGACCTCGACCTGCCGGTGGCCGGCGCCCTCGCCGGGCTGCTGCTGCTCGTCGTCTACGGCTCCGACCACCCCCGGCTGTTCGCCCGCTGCCGCCGCTCCGTGGTCACCCTCGACA
>NZ_JBPQTX010001058.1:0-256 GCF_051386555.1 Streptomyces sp. URMC 126 | reverse complement strand
GGAGACCAGAAGGGCGCCGAAGCCCTCTTCCGGCAGGCCGCCGACGCCGGCGTACTGGATGCCCTGCGCTGCCTGGCAATACTGCGGGAGCAGGCCGGAGACCAGAAGGGCGCCGAAGCCCTCTACCGGCAGGCCGCCGACGCCGGTGATACCAACGCTCTGATGGATCTGGTGCTGGTATGTGAGCAGGTCGGGGACTTGGAAGGTGCCGAGGCCTTCGCTCGGCGAGCCGCCAGCGTCGGTGATCCTTGTGCTC
>NZ_JBPQTX010001057.1:0-256 GCF_051386555.1 Streptomyces sp. URMC 126 | reverse complement strand
ATAAGAGACAGTTCCCCCCACCTCCGCCTCCGCCCCGGGGCCCGGTGACCCCGCGTCCGCCGGCGACCGCGGCGCTCCGCCGGCCGAGTTCGACACCCTCTTCCGCCAGTCGGCCGCCGGGTTCCGGGACCCCGCCGAGCGGCCCGGCCCCCTGGGCGCCGGCCCGGCGACGCCCGGCCCCCGGGTGCCCTCGGCCGCCCAGGCCGGCACCGGGCGGCGGGCCGGGGACGCGGGGCCCTGCCGGGCCGGCCTGGGC
>NZ_JBPQTX010001056.1:0-257 GCF_051386555.1 Streptomyces sp. URMC 126 | reverse complement strand
ATGATGTGATCAAAGAACTTAGAGACCAAGCAACGCCAGTATATGATTCGTCATGAGAATACTGAGAAACGTACGAAAGATGAAATTGGTATTCATGCTGTGCGTGGAGGAACAATCGTTGGTGAACATGATATTTTATTCGCTGGCACAGATGAGACAATCACTATTTCTCATAAGGCACAATCTAAAGATATTTTTGCAAATGGCGCCATTGGTGCCGCTGAAAAGTTAATTCATAAAGAAAATGGATATTATAC
>NZ_JBPQTX010001055.1:0-257 GCF_051386555.1 Streptomyces sp. URMC 126 | reverse complement strand
GGTTGGAGCCTTCCACGCCCAGGCCCCACGTGCCGTCCTTGGAGAGTTTCTTCCCGTCGGCGACCAGTTCCTCCCAGGTGGCCGGGGGCCCGTCGATCCCGGCGTCCTCGAACGCCTTCTTGTTGTAGTAGAGGGCGTAGGCGAGGCTGTAGAGCGGCACCGCCGCGGGCGGCTTGCCGGGGGCGCCGGCGGCGGCCAGCGCGGCCGGCACGAACCGGTCCTTGCCGCCGACCTTGGCGAGGGTGGCGTCGTCGAAC
>NZ_JBPQTX010001054.1:0-257 GCF_051386555.1 Streptomyces sp. URMC 126 | reverse complement strand
ATACAACTACGGATCATGTACAAGCATCTCAAAAAGAAGCATTAGATCGTATTTTAGAAAAACATATGTTGTATTGTACAGTGTGTGATTATAACAATGGAGACTGTGAAATTCATAATACGATGGACGAGTGGGGGCTTCAACATCAAACTTATGAATATAAAGAAAAGCCATATGAAAAAGATTATGGTCCATTCTACCGCTATGATCCGAACCAATGTATTTTGTGCGGACGTTGTGTAGAGGCATGCCAAGAT
>NZ_JBPQTX010001053.1:0-257 GCF_051386555.1 Streptomyces sp. URMC 126 | reverse complement strand
CCTCTATTTAATGAAGGCGGACAGCGTGGTTTGCGCTATTGCGAGAATGAAGGTGGAGGCAAGACCTCGGTAGGCCCAGGCAAGAATGTTCGTCCTTCGCGCAGCATCCGCCGCCGCCGTGCTCACCGGTGCTGGCTCGTCTAGACGACTGGGGTTGAGCATGTCGAAGGCAAACTGTGTGGCCGCTTGCGGGTTCTTTGCCGGGCAGGAGTCTTGCTTCGAGGCAAACCGTCTCAGAGGCGGAACTGCGGGTAGTC
>NZ_JBPQTX010001052.1:0-257 GCF_051386555.1 Streptomyces sp. URMC 126 | reverse complement strand
ACCATGCCACGTGGGAGGCATGGCTAGCGTGTCCTAACACTCACTGAAACCACCACACCAACACTAACTGCTCGGCGCGCTAGCACTACGACCAGAAACCATCACAATCAAAGTATGTGGACCAACCATGCACACCAGGGCCGGCTAGCCACAACAACCTAGAGTCTGGTCGACACGCAACATAACCACACGCCTACCACGATACGACACCACCACAAACCCCACCCGACGACACACCCGCACCAACCACCCAACAC
>NZ_JBPQTX010001051.1:0-257 GCF_051386555.1 Streptomyces sp. URMC 126 | reverse complement strand
CGCGACGATGCCCCCATGAACGAGGGCGCGCGCATCGAGGAACTCCCTGAGCCGGTACAGACCCGGTGGACCCGGTCGACGATCCACCCCGACATGTGGGTCGACCCGGACGACGACCCGCGCGAGACCGATGCCGAGCCGGCCGATGAACGCGGCGTCCTGCTCGACAACCTGCGCCACTACCGCCTCACCCTGGAAATGAAATGCGCGGGCCTGGACGCCGAACAGATGGCCCGGCGCACCGTACCGCCGTCCAC
>NZ_JBPQTX010001050.1:0-257 GCF_051386555.1 Streptomyces sp. URMC 126 | reverse complement strand
ACCTCGGGCGCGGAGGAGGCCCGCCCGTGGCTGCCGCAGCCCGAGTGGTTCGCCGAGCACGCCACCGACCGGGCGCTGGCCGACACCCGCTCGTTCTGGCACCTGTACCGCGACGGACTCCAGTTGCGGCGCGACCTGCCCCAGCTCGGCGAGGGGACGCTGCGCTGGCTGGACGCGCCGCCGCAGGTCCTGGCCTTCGAACGCGGCGACGGGCTGGTCTGCGCGGTCAACTTCGGCACCTCGCCCGTGCCCGCCCC
>NZ_JBPQTX010001049.1:0-257 GCF_051386555.1 Streptomyces sp. URMC 126 | reverse complement strand
CTCGTCGACATTGATCCGCTCCTGCTGGGTGTTGGCGAACACGCCGGCCTTCTTCATCCGCCAGAGCCTCTTGGCGATGGCCTTCCAAGAGCGGGAGTCCTTTTCGATTTTGCGCGCGTTGAGCGTTTGCATGAGCACTCGCTCGTGGCCGCGGAAGCCGTTCGTCCGACCCTGAAAGTCGTCCGGGGTGCCGTCGATCTGTTCGATGGCGGCGGCGACGACGTCAATCATCATCTCGATGGTCATACGGGGCCAAC
>NZ_JBPQTX010001048.1:0-257 GCF_051386555.1 Streptomyces sp. URMC 126 | reverse complement strand
CACCAACGGGGTGTTCCGCAACGCGGCGGCGTCCGGCCGGCCGTGCCTGCTGGGCTACATCGGCAAGTGCGCCGCCCCCTGCGTCGGACGGATCGGGCCCGACGAGCATCGCGACCTCGCCCAGGACGTCTGCGACTTCCTGGCCGGCCGCACCGGCGTGCTGCTCAAGCGTCTCGAGCGGCAGATGCAGGACGCGTCCGACAACCTCGAGTTCGAGAAGGCCGCGGTGCTGCGCGATCAGCTGCACGCCCTGCGGC
>NZ_JBPQTX010001047.1:0-257 GCF_051386555.1 Streptomyces sp. URMC 126 | reverse complement strand
GCGTACCAGGACCCGGGCCTGCTGCGGCTGGCCCGGCCGCGGGTGGCCCTCATCTCGTGCGGCGAGGACAACCCGTATGGGCACCCCGCGCCCCGTACGGTGGCCGCGCTCCGGGCGGGAGGAGCCCGGGTGTTCCGTACGGACACCGACGGCGCGGTGGCGATCACCGGTGGCGCCTCCGGGGACAGCGCGGTCCGCGCCGGGGCGGGAGCGGGAGCCGAACCGGCGCTCGGCGTCGTTGTCAGCGGCCCCGACCC
>NZ_JBPQTX010001046.1:0-257 GCF_051386555.1 Streptomyces sp. URMC 126 | reverse complement strand
GATAACCGATGGCCCGCGGCCCGCGGCGCCGGTAGCGTCCCTTCCCGTACGGCACGGCGGCACACATCCGTCCCTTCCTCTTCCTCTCCCGCACGCATGCACGCACGCACGCACGCACCGAAGGCGATGCCCATGACCGGCCGGCCCCCGACGACGACCCTGTGGCGCCCGACCGGGCCCGGGGAACTGGCGCTGGTGCGGGAGTCGCGGTGGCGTGCCTGGCCGCCCCGCCTGCCCGAACAGCCGATCTTCTACCC
>NZ_JBPQTX010001045.1:0-257 GCF_051386555.1 Streptomyces sp. URMC 126 | reverse complement strand
ATATTGGCCAGGTTCGAACGCTTATCGTCCGACAGGCCGGGGATTTGCTTGGCACCAGAGTCGAGACCTCGATGGAGCTGAGTCGCGCCCTTGGACAGATTGTCCGAACCGGTCTTGAGCTGTCCCAGTCCATTGCTCAGCTGCATGACGCCGGATACGATCTGAGGAGCTTTCGCAGTAAAGGATCGACCAGCGTCAGTGGCATCATTGACGGCCTTATTAAGGTCCTTAGCGACTGAATCAGCGGTGTCCATGGC
>NZ_JBPQTX010001044.1:0-257 GCF_051386555.1 Streptomyces sp. URMC 126 | reverse complement strand
GAATGAAATCCGGCGCGGTCTGAGGGGGCGTGACATGGATCATGTCGAATGCGACCTCGACCCGGCGGACAGGCGTGTCGGGTGCCGCGACGTCGAACCACGCGGTGCGCGCCGGGCCGTCGATCCGGACCAGGTTGTGAAAGAAGTTCAGCGTCGCGTCGTATTTTCGCACATAGTTCATCAGCGCGGGGACATAGTCCTTGACCCCGAACAGCACGCCCCCCGCATTCATGAACTGGATGTCGATATCCTTGAGC
>NZ_JBPQTX010001043.1:0-257 GCF_051386555.1 Streptomyces sp. URMC 126 | reverse complement strand
CCGTAGGAGTTGGGCTCGTAGTTCCTGGCGTGCCGGCCCTGGCCGTTGACCGCCATCAGACCGTCCCGGCCGTAGTTGGCCGCGGCCGTGGCCCGGGGGGCGTTCACCGCGAGCTGCGTGTGGTTGACGCCCAGCCGGTAGCGGTGCGCGTCGGCGTAGGCGAAGAGCCGCCCCTGGAGCATCTTGTCGGGGGAGGGGCCGATGCCGGGCACGAAGTTGTTGGGGGAGAAGGCCGCCTGCTCCACCTCGGCGAAGAC
>NZ_JBPQTX010001042.1:0-258 GCF_051386555.1 Streptomyces sp. URMC 126 | reverse complement strand
CCAGTTGCTGACATACCTGGGCGACGACGTGGTGCTTCAGTTCGGCGGCGGCACGATCGGCCACCCCGGCGGCATCCAGGCGGGAGCCATCGCCAACCGCGTCGCGCTGGAAGCCATGGTCAAGGCCCGGAACGAGGGCATCGACATCTGGAACGAGGGACCGGAGGTCCTGGTCAAGGCGGCCAAGTGGTGCCAGCCGCTGCGCGCGGCGCTGGATACCTGGAAGGACGTGACGTTCGACTACGCATCGACCGACAG
>NZ_JBPQTX010001041.1:0-258 GCF_051386555.1 Streptomyces sp. URMC 126 | reverse complement strand
GTCCCGCCCCACCGTCATGCCGTTCGATGCGGGGCTGCCCGCCGCGCAGGGCCTCTACGATCCCGCCAACGAGAGCGATGCCTGCGGCGTCGGCTTCGTGGCGCATATGCGGAACGAGAAGTCGCACGACATCGTGGCCAAGGGCCTCGAGATCCTGCTCAACCTCGATCACCGCGGCGCCGTCGGCGCGGACCCCAAGGCCGGCGACGGCTGCGGCATGCTGATCCAGATTCCCGACGCCTTCCTGCGCGAGGAGAC
>NZ_JBPQTX010001040.1:0-258 GCF_051386555.1 Streptomyces sp. URMC 126 | reverse complement strand
AGCCCGGCCCAGGTGAGCGGGACCTTCACGCAGACGTTCGAGGCCACCCGCGCCAGCTTGCGGCCCTCGAGCATCATCCCGTCGTAGTCGACGGCGGCGACCTCCGCGCTCACCGGCCCCGGGACTAGCTCGCAGATCTCGCGCACGACCTCGATGAAGTTGCGTCCCGACTTGGCGACCAGCGAAGGGTTGGTGGTCACCCCGTCCACCATGCCCGTGGCGGCGAGGTCGGCGATCTCGGCCACGTCGGCGGTGTCG
>NZ_JBPQTX010001039.1:0-258 GCF_051386555.1 Streptomyces sp. URMC 126 | reverse complement strand
GAAAAACATTGCTTCGGTGACTGCGCTCGGCTCGCCGTTTCGCGGCATTCGCTCGCACAAATTTGTTTTAAAACAAGCCGACAGCGTGCGCGCCCGCATTTTGCGCGAAAATCAAAACGAGCGCCCGGCTTGTTTCACCGGCTTTTGCGATTGTGAAGCCGTCAGCGGCTGGGCTTCGCAATTTCCCACAGAAATCCGGCAAACCGCCGTTTACACGAAAACCGACGTAATCGTTGACTGGCGCGTTTGCGTTGACAC
>NZ_JBPQTX010001038.1:0-258 GCF_051386555.1 Streptomyces sp. URMC 126 | reverse complement strand
GGCATCGGAGCGGCGGATCTGGGCACGGCCCGCCGCCGTGATGTGCCATTGATGGCTGCTGTCCACTTCGACCAGTCCACGCTCGCGCAGCCTCTTGGACAGATGCTCGCGCGCCGCGCTTTCCAGCGACACGGGCTCGCCCATTTCCAGCTTCTTGAGCACTTCGAGTTCATCCACCGTCGGCTCGTACACGGGTGCGTGATATGTGGTTTCGGCCATCGCTACTCCTTCGCTATTCAAAGTCTCATGCCCCGGCAC
>NZ_JBPQTX010001037.1:0-258 GCF_051386555.1 Streptomyces sp. URMC 126 | reverse complement strand
GGGTGGGGCCGCCTGCGCCGGTCCCGGCACGGCGATGAGGGAGCCTGCCATGCCCGCGACAAGCGCGAGTGTGGCGGCTGCGGATCTCCTGGCCACGTTTCCTCCTGTGGGGGAAGCAGATGCGAGTGCCTGCCTGGGGGCAACGCGCCGCGCCCGTGAGGCGGTGGAGCAGTGAATGCTCTTGCTGCAAGAAGACTGAAAGCACCTGAAAGTCTTCGCGCAGGAGACCGTAGACGGGCCCCGGAAGTGCGTCAAGAC
>NZ_JBPQTX010001036.1:0-258 GCF_051386555.1 Streptomyces sp. URMC 126 | reverse complement strand
CTCCTGGTAATGCCGCAAGTTCGCCTTGAGGCCCAAAGGCGCCGCCACGGCCGGGATCTCGCTGATCGAGGCCAGCCGCCGCGCCATGTCGCGCAAGGCAGCGCCGCCGTTCCAGCGCAAGGCATCCTCGGGCAGCGCTTCCTCGATCGCCGACAGCCGGGTCATCTCGGCCCGCGACAGACGGACGTGGCCGTCGCGGCCGATCTTGCGCGCGGCGAACAGCTCGTAGAGCGCCTCCAGCATCGCCTTGAGCCGGCC
>NZ_JBPQTX010001035.1:0-258 GCF_051386555.1 Streptomyces sp. URMC 126 | reverse complement strand
GGCGACGTCCGGGTCCGCGGCATCGATGTCCACGACGGCACGCACTACCCGCTGTCGCTGGTGGCCTGGCAGTTCGGCCCGCGCCTGACCCTGCGCGTGGACCACCGGACCGACGTGTACGGCACGGCGGACGCCAAGGACCTGGCGGCGCGGCTCGTCCAGGAGCTGGAACGGATCGCCACGAGCCCCGAAGCCCCGGTCGGTACCGCGACCGCCGGGACGACCGCCGGGACGGTCGCCGAGGCGACCGCCCAGGGA
>NZ_JBPQTX010001034.1:0-258 GCF_051386555.1 Streptomyces sp. URMC 126 | reverse complement strand
CCCTGACAGTGGGTTCCGTCACCGCACGGGCCCCCTCGGTCCGATCGCAGGCCGCTGACGGCCGATCGCAGCGCATCCACAGGGATCACCGAGGTGGCACGTGACAGACCGGGCACGACAGGAAAAGCAGGAGAGACAGGAGCGGGCCGAACGCACCCGTAACGCCCTCATCCGGGCCGCGGCCGAGGTCTACGACCGGATCGGCTACGAGCGCGCCACCCTGGCCCTGATCAGCTCCGCGGCCGGGGTCACCAAGGG
>NZ_JBPQTX010001033.1:0-258 GCF_051386555.1 Streptomyces sp. URMC 126 | reverse complement strand
ATCTGGGCAACCTGGGCGCGAGCATTCTGATCGATGGTGGCGGCCTTCGTGCGAGCCTCGGTAACAATCGCCTCGGCATGAGTGTCGGCCTGCTCAACGATAGTGCGGGCCTGTAGGCGGGCCTGCTCGATTGCGGTTCGTGAATCCTTGGCCGCCTGATCGCGCAGCTCGCGCTGGTTGGCTAGCCCTGCGACCCGGATATCGTCGGACTCAGTCTGGGCCGCGGCTCGCATATCGGCAGCAACCCGGCGTCCCTCC
>NZ_JBPQTX010001032.1:0-258 GCF_051386555.1 Streptomyces sp. URMC 126 | reverse complement strand
CCCGTCCACCACGCCGACCGCGTCACCGCCCCCTTCCTGCTGCTCCAGGGCCTGGACGACGTGATCTGCCCGCCCGCCCAGTGCGACCGCTTCCTGGCCGAGGTCGCCGGGCGCGGAGTGCCGCACGCCTACCTCGCCTTCGAGGGCGAGAGCCACGGCTTCCGCAGGGCGGAGACCATCACCCGGGCCGTGGAGGCCGAACTCTCCCTGTACGCGCAGGTCTTCGGCTTCGACCGGCCGGACGTCCCCAGGCTGGAG
>NZ_JBPQTX010001031.1:0-258 GCF_051386555.1 Streptomyces sp. URMC 126 | reverse complement strand
CCACGGCGCTGCGCTCCTCCACCGCGGCCGAGGCCGATCTCGCCCGGCAGCAGGCCGCCGAGCTGAGCCGGGGCGCCGAGCAGCGGATGCAGGAGGCCGAGACGGCGCTGCGCACCGCGCGCGCCGAGGCCGAGAAGGTGCTCGCCGAGGCGAAGGACGCGGCCGCCAAGCGACTGGCGAGCGCCGAGTCGGAGAACGAGCAGCGGGCCCGCACCGCCAAGGCGGAGATCGCCCGGCTGGTCGGCGAGGCCACCAAGG
>NZ_JBPQTX010001030.1:0-258 GCF_051386555.1 Streptomyces sp. URMC 126 | reverse complement strand
CTCGGACAAGGTGGACCAGGTCCTGCGTGCGGTCAGTACGAGGTTGGACGGTAAGCGGGCGGCAGCCTGGTCGGTGAAGCGGACTCGCAGGATTTTGAACGTGGCCATGGAGTACGCGGTCAAGCAACGGATCTTGCTCGCCAACCCGCTGCCGAAGGGTAGGGGCACGACGCCCTCCACTTCCCAGACGCTGGACCGACGCTCTCTCATCCATCCGTACCGGATGGCGCGCATCCTGGCGCGCATCCGCCGCCGTCC
>NZ_JBPQTX010001029.1:0-259 GCF_051386555.1 Streptomyces sp. URMC 126 | reverse complement strand
AACGCCGCCTGTCCGCGGGGCAGTTGCAGCTCGTCGGTGCCGTCGCTGAGCACGCACGCGCCGTAGACGGCCAGCAGGATGCGCGCCGACCCGCGCCCCGGCACCAGGATCGGGCCGGTGCGGGAGTCCAGCACCATGCGCCAGGCCTCGAACTCGCTGCACGGGGTCAAGTACTTGAAGACGCCGGGACGAGTCTGACGGGGGTGCAGCACCTCGGGCAGCCACGGGTCGAAGTCGACCACGGCGACCAGTTCGCAGA
>NZ_JBPQTX010001028.1:0-259 GCF_051386555.1 Streptomyces sp. URMC 126 | reverse complement strand
GGGCCGGTGGCAGCCGGACGGCGTCCACGCCCCCAGCGCGCTGGTCGACACCGGCACCTTCACCTGGACCGACGGCGACTGGGCCGGCCGTCCGCTGCAGGGGGCGGCGGTCTACGAGCTGCACATCGGCACCTTCACCGCACCGGGCACGTTCGACGGGGCGATCGAACGGCTGCCGCACCTGGTCGAGCTGGGCGTCGACGTCATCGAGTTGATGCCGGTGGCGGCGTTCCCCGGCGAGAGCGGCTGGGGCTACGAC
>NZ_JBPQTX010001027.1:0-259 GCF_051386555.1 Streptomyces sp. URMC 126 | reverse complement strand
ATGGTGCTTACCACGAGGTCGACTCCTCCGAGATGGCGTTTAAGATCGCCGGCTCGATGGCTTTCAAGGAGGCCGCTGGCAAGGCTAACCCGGGTCTGCTCGAGCCATTGATGGCTGTTGAGGTGACGACTCCTGAGGATTACCTCGGTACTGTCATCGGCGACCTCAACTCCCGCCGCGGTCAGATCCAAGAGATGGTTGAGGAGCACGGAAACAAGGTCGTACGCGCTTTGGTTCCGTTGTCCGAGATGTTTGGATA
>NZ_JBPQTX010001026.1:0-259 GCF_051386555.1 Streptomyces sp. URMC 126 | reverse complement strand
CATGCGATCCGTAACAGGAACTACGAGTTGTTAGGCCGGCTGCTGGCCGACGTGCCCGGGGTGCGGCTGCTGAGCCGGAACCCCTCACAGGACAAGCTCTCTCTCTACGAGGTCCCCCTGATCTTCGACCCTTTGCCGCACGGAACGACCAATGCGTGGGCGGCCTCTGCTCTGACCGCGGAACTGAGGATTCGCGTCTACCCTCCGAGGCCGCCGCTGTCCCGCAGCCGACTGCTCGCCCCGTGGCTCAAGCCCACAC
>NZ_JBPQTX010001025.1:0-259 GCF_051386555.1 Streptomyces sp. URMC 126 | reverse complement strand
ATTGGTATGTATCTGACGAAGCTATTAATTCAGTCTTACAGAATCTTTACATTAAGGGCAAAGCTGTTGATGAGAAAGAAGACTTGGCCCACCTGCTGAAGAAAGCTACTAAAGAAGTATTACTGCGTTCAAAATAGGGGCCCCCAGATGGGCCGGGTGAGACTTGGGGCCAAAAGCTCAACCCGCTTCAGGGGGAGTCGGGTTGAGCTTGGGATTTACCCGCCGACCCAAAACCGGATCCGAAACTTAGTGCTATTCC
>NZ_JBPQTX010001024.1:0-259 GCF_051386555.1 Streptomyces sp. URMC 126 | reverse complement strand
CTCCGAGGGCCAGCCGACCCAGTTGCGGGTGCTGTACTCGGCGCCGATGGGAGCGGCGGCGGTGGCGATGAGCGGCACTTCCTCGACCATGATCCGCTGGAGTTCGTTCAGCGCCTCGGTGCGGGTGCTCTCGTCGCTCGCGTTCGCGTACTCCTTGAGCGCCTTGGTGGCCGCCTCGTTGCGGAAGCGGCCGAAGTTGCCGCCGGGGGCGGCCTTGCCGAGCGGCTGGTACAGCTCGCCGTCCATCACGTGCTGGTAC
>NZ_JBPQTX010001023.1:0-259 GCF_051386555.1 Streptomyces sp. URMC 126 | reverse complement strand
ATCGAGGACTGTGGAGTGGTGAGCGCGGAGGACTGGGACAAGCTCACGGCAGCCGTGGGCGAGGCCGTGCGGCAGGCGGCCGCCGCCGAGGTGATGCCCCGCTTCCGGTCGCTCGCCGCGCATGAGATCAGCGAGAAGACCGGGCCGCAGGACCTGGTGACGGTCGCCGACCGGCTCGCCGAGGAGCACCTGACCGCCTCGCTCACCGCGCTGCTGCCCGGCTCCGCGGTGGTGGGGGAGGAGGCGGTGCACGCCGATC
>NZ_JBPQTX010001022.1:0-259 GCF_051386555.1 Streptomyces sp. URMC 126 | reverse complement strand
CTATAGATTGTAGTCCTATAGGGCGCAATCGGCTGTCATCTTGGATTTTGGGGAGATCCAGGGTTGGCAGCGAAACATACATTGTCGGAGGCACTAAAGACAATCAGGAAAGCGCGTGGATTGAGCCAGGAGGCGTTCTCCGACGTGTCCAGCCGCACCTACATGAGCACGCTGGAGCGCGACCTCAAAAGCCCCACCTTGAACAAGCTGGCCGAGCTGTGCGAGGTCATGGAGGTGCACCCGCTCACGCTGCTGACGC
>NZ_JBPQTX010001021.1:0-259 GCF_051386555.1 Streptomyces sp. URMC 126 | reverse complement strand
GAACAATTCGTCGCTTCCGTCGTCGCGGGCTGGCTGCGCATGGCGCTTGTCCACCCGGTAACTTCGCCGTAAACGTCAGCGGGTGCGCTCGCATACGAGCTCCCCGTCACTCTGCCCGACAGCGGAATCGTGCTGCGCACGAGCGATGCAAACGTGTTTCAATCCGTGGCGGCTGTGTTCGGTCACCTCCGAGGCCCGGCGGCGCCCGTCCTTCAGCCGATTGAAGTTGTCGGCCGCGATGGACCATTCGCGATCACGC
>NZ_JBPQTX010001020.1:0-259 GCF_051386555.1 Streptomyces sp. URMC 126 | reverse complement strand
GAGGAGTGGCGCACGTCGTCGTCCGCGTACCGGCGGGCAGGCCACCGGGTCGAGGTGGTGGCCGTGGCGACGCCGGAGGCGTGGAGCCAGCTCGGCCTTGTGGACCGCTTCCTGTCCGAAGCGATCACCGGCGGCGGCCGGTACGTGTCGTGGGAGAACCACGACGCCTGCGCCCAGCAGATGCTCCAGACCCTGGCGGTCATCGAGACCGAGCAGCTGGCCGACCGCATCACCGTCGTGCGGCGCGACAGCACGGTGC
>NZ_JBPQTX010001019.1:0-259 GCF_051386555.1 Streptomyces sp. URMC 126 | reverse complement strand
CGCGGTACCTGCCGCTCTCCTCGTTGTAGCTCCAGCCGACCCTGTGGCGGTGGAACTCGCGGAAGACGAACAGCGGGGCGCTGATGAAGAAGGTCATCGAGTTGTGCTCGAACGGACTGCCGTGCCGGTCGCGCATCAGGAAGTTGATCAGCCCCCTGGATCGCTGCGGATCCTTCTCCAGCTCGTCCAGGGACTGCTCACCCGCGGTGGAGACCCGCGCCGCCCACAGCACGTCGGTGTCTGCGGCCGAGTGTTTGAC
>NZ_JBPQTX010001018.1:0-259 GCF_051386555.1 Streptomyces sp. URMC 126 | reverse complement strand
GCCACGAACTGACCGCTCCATTCGACCTTTTTTCGTTCGACCTGAAAGTCGAGGTTGAGTGACATGCGATTCTCCGTCCCGAGAGTTGTTCAGCGTGCTGCGAGGTTACGGCTTAGACGCCGGAACCGGGCAGACCGTTGATGATGATGGTCGGCGTGCTGTCGTCCAGCTTCAGCGCCTCGAACGAGAACGAGAGGGTCTGCCACTCGTCGCTCTTCAGCGCGAAGTCGCCATCCGGGCGCACCAGCGCGTACGGAAT
>NZ_JBPQTX010001017.1:0-259 GCF_051386555.1 Streptomyces sp. URMC 126 | reverse complement strand
CCCCAGGTGGAGGGGCCCCGATGCGAAGGACCCGCTGGTCCACGTGACCGCCAGCGCCACGGCCGCCCAGTAGAAGGACGGGGAGTCCGGCCGGGAGTGCAACGACCAGGCCAGGAAGACGGTGCCCACGGCGAGCGTGAGCAGCACAACGACCCGGCGCCGGCGCAGCGATCCTGCTGACGTGGCTTCCTCGGGGAAGCCCGTGCCGGTGGCCCGGGCGGTGCCGCCCTCGGAGGACGTGTCCTGGGATGCGCCGAAG
>NZ_JBPQTX010001016.1:0-259 GCF_051386555.1 Streptomyces sp. URMC 126 | reverse complement strand
CCTGGAGACCGCCCTGGCCGTGGCCCGTGCCGGGTACCGGCCCGACAAGCACCTGCGGTTCGCCTGGTGGGGAGCCGAGGAACTGGGGCTGGTGGGCTCGAAGCACTACGTCAACAGCCTCCCCGCCACGGAGCGGTCGAAGATCGACGGCTACCTCAACTTCGACATGATCGGCTCGCCGAACGCCGGTTACTTCGTCTACGACGACGACCCGGCCATCGAGAAGGTCTTCAAGGACTGGTTCGCCGCCAAGGGCATC
>NZ_JBPQTX010001015.1:0-259 GCF_051386555.1 Streptomyces sp. URMC 126 | reverse complement strand
CGACGGGACCCCTGCGACGCCCGCACCCCAGGCCGCCGCCAACCCGCCCGCCCCGCAGGGCGGTTACGGCTACCCGCACCCGGCGGCACCCACGGGCGGGCCGTCCGCGCCGGCCCCGCAGAGCGGGTACGGATTCCCGCCCCCCGCGCCGCAGGGCGGGTACGGGTTCCCCCACCCGGCGAGTGCCGCGCCCGCGCCCGAGGCGCCCGCGCCGCAGGGCGGATACGGCTACCCGAACCCCGGAGCCCCCGCCCCGGAG
>NZ_JBPQTX010001014.1:0-260 GCF_051386555.1 Streptomyces sp. URMC 126 | reverse complement strand
ATTCACATGTTCATCGGGCTGACCCTGATCGATCTGCTGCGCGATCGGTACTCCGCCAAGATCCTGCTGCCCGCCATCACCGCGCTCATGCTCGCGATGGCCTGGTGCATTCACCGCTTCATCGAGCGGCCCGTGAGCAGAATGCTGAAGAACGCCATGAACAAGAGCGTGGTGGAATTGCGGCGCAATACCGAGCCGCGGAAGTCGAGGCTCTCCTTCCTGGGCGGTTCCGGCGATGCCGGAGGCCGGACGCCGTACCC
>NZ_JBPQTX010001013.1:0-260 GCF_051386555.1 Streptomyces sp. URMC 126 | reverse complement strand
GGATGAAGAAGCTGGCCTCGACGCCCTGCGAGCGCAGAAACGTGAGCATCATCGCCGTCGAGGTCGTCCCGTCGACGTCGTAGTCGCCGTAGACGAGCACGCGCTCGCCGTCTCGGATGGCGCGGGCGACGCGCTCGGCGGCGACGTCCATGTCGCGCATCCGGAACGGGTCGTGGAGGCCGCCGAGGGCGGGGCGGAAAAACGTCCGCGCCTCGTCGAACGTCGTCACGCCGCGGAGGACGAGCGCGCGGGCTCCCGCC
>NZ_JBPQTX010001012.1:0-260 GCF_051386555.1 Streptomyces sp. URMC 126 | reverse complement strand
CCACCCCCCAGCAGCTCTACCGCGAACTCGAGCGCATGGAGCGGGAGGGGCTCGTAGCCGCCCGCGTCGTCCAGAAGGAACGGCGGCCCAACAAGCGCCTGTTCTCCCTGACCGAGGCGGGATACGCCGCACTGCGCGAGTACACCGCCGCCGCCCTCGCCCGGCCCACCGTCATCCGCGACGAACTGCTGGTGAAGGTCCAGAGCGCCGACGTGGGCGACATCGAGGGCGTCCGGGCCGCCGTCGAGACGCAGCTGGAG
>NZ_JBPQTX010001011.1:0-260 GCF_051386555.1 Streptomyces sp. URMC 126 | reverse complement strand
GCTCGGTGTCTACGGTGAAGGTCTTCGCCGTGCCGGAGGGGGTGCCGGCGGGGAAGGTGAGGGTGCCCTCGACCGGGGTGTAGTCCTCGCCGGGCTCCGCGGTGCCCTCGCCGGTGCCGTAGGTGACGGTGACGGGCTCGGCCAGCGGTACGTCGCCGGTGGTGCCCACCGACACCTTCACGGTGGCGGTCCCGCCGTGGTCCACGGTGTAGACGGGCCGGTCGGTGGCGACGCGGGCCTGCACCCCGCCCACGCCGTAC
>NZ_JBPQTX010001010.1:0-260 GCF_051386555.1 Streptomyces sp. URMC 126 | reverse complement strand
GCCGGGGATGTACTCGCGAAGGCTGTCGAACTCGGTGCCCTCGCCGCGAGTGAGGACGCTGGTGCGCCCGTCGAGTTCACGGAGCCGGGAGAGCCGCGAGGGAAGGTGCTTGCGGCTGGTGAAGGCGGGCAGGACGCGCACCGTCCAGGGGACGGAGTGACTGCCCTGGCGGGCGGCGAGGCCGAGCGGGCCGTACGAGCGCACGGTTACGCGGGCGGCGTGGTGGTCGCCGCGCCGGGTCGGACGCAACTGTGTGATGA
>NZ_JBPQTX010001009.1:0-260 GCF_051386555.1 Streptomyces sp. URMC 126 | reverse complement strand
GTGCTGATGGTGATGGCCAGGTTGCCGTGGGCGATGGCGCAGGGGCCCAGGGTCACGGCCTGGTTGAGCACGATGGAGCCCGTGCGTGCGTTGATCACGACCTTGGCCGAGGGCTTGGAGGTCTCGATCGGCATCTCCTGGATCTCGGCAATCAAGCGCACGCGCGATCCCGGGTCCTGGGGCGCGGATACGCGCACGGTGCGCCCGTCCAGCGCCTGCGCCACGCCCTGGCCCATGCGCTGGTTGATGGCGCGCACCAC
>NZ_JBPQTX010001008.1:0-260 GCF_051386555.1 Streptomyces sp. URMC 126 | reverse complement strand
GGTGGACGAAGAGCGAGGCGCCCAGGGTGTTGGCCGCCAGGTGCAGTTCCCCCAGGACGAGTTCGAAGTCGCCGCGTGCGACGGCCTCCGCCCCCTCGGCGGCGATCATGATTGTCGGGGCTGATGTAGCGGGCCGCCGTCCAGCCGCCGCCCGGCCCGCCGAACCGCTCGCGCACCGGTCCCGCGACGTCCTCCAGCGACAGCCGCACCCGGCGGGCTCCCGGCGGGGGCGCCAGGATCCCCTCCCAGCGGTCCTGGAA
>NZ_JBPQTX010001007.1:0-260 GCF_051386555.1 Streptomyces sp. URMC 126 | reverse complement strand
GAGCTTCAGCTAGGACACACTGCCCCCGATACCGAGCGCGACTACCTGCAACACCTGCCGGAAGACCATGAGATTTTTAACACCATGGACCGGGAAGGCAAACCGCTCAAAGACCAGCGTCACGAGTCGTAGAGCCTGGAAATGGGGCGCCTCGCAATCCGCAAAGCTTCACGGCGCTGCGAGGACTACTTTCTGAGCACCAAGCCTCCTTAGAATGAAATTCCGCGTCATCAACGAGGACGGAATCGCCTCTGGTGGCC
>NZ_JBPQTX010001006.1:0-260 GCF_051386555.1 Streptomyces sp. URMC 126 | reverse complement strand
GCACCCGCTCGCCCGTGGTTTCCGTTGCGCCCTTCCATTGAATGGCCAGACCGATGCGGTTCTCATATTCGGACAGCGTCTGCATGCCCTGGTCCATGGCGCGGGCCGCCGCAAACTGTGCCCACAGCGATACCGCAAGCATCATCGCCAACAAGCCGCCTAGCGTGCCCCAAAGCTTGGCGGACACGCTCCATTGATCAAATTTCATTCGTAGAACTCTCGTCGGAAAAACTGAACAGAGGAAAGGTGAAACAACAGGC
>NZ_JBPQTX010001005.1:0-260 GCF_051386555.1 Streptomyces sp. URMC 126 | reverse complement strand
GAGCTGCTCGGCGAGACGCCGGCGGCGCCCGACCCGGTGGTCCGCGGCGACGGCGTGGAGGCCGTCGAGGCCGACGGCTGGCTCTACCGCCAGGCGGGCTGCCCCGGCCGGGCCATGCAGCCGCTGCGCGTGCACGTGCCGCGCGGCCCCCAGCGCGATCTGGTGCGGGTGCACCCGGGCGAGGAGTGGATCTTCGTGCTGGAGGGCGAGCTGCGGCTCGCCCTCGGGAACGCCGAGCATCTGCTGCGGCCGGGGGACTC
>NZ_JBPQTX010001004.1:0-260 GCF_051386555.1 Streptomyces sp. URMC 126 | reverse complement strand
GCCGAGGACGGCTCCGAGGACGGCGAGGAGCAGGCCGACCAGTCCCAGAGCCGCGGACAGACGTACGGCCGTCCTCTGACGGTTCTTCCCGGCGGGACGTGGAACGTCCTCCCGCGGGGCCGGGGCCTCCGCGGCGGTCCGGCCCGCTCCCCGGCAGCTTAGGCCTTCGCTCTCGTGGTGGCCGATGACCCCGTCAGTCACCGGCGCCCGCTGCTCGCAGACCGGGCATGTATCGCGACGCATTCAGCCCCCTTGTGGCA
>NZ_JBPQTX010001003.1:0-260 GCF_051386555.1 Streptomyces sp. URMC 126 | reverse complement strand
GATCAACAAGGCGACGTGCTCGCTGCAGTCGGCGGGCGCCCGGAAAACGGCCATCTGCGTGTCGTCGAGCCCCCCGACCGGAAGCCGGGCGCGGGCGACGATCTCCGCCCGGCGACTGCGCGCGGCCTCCCCGACGTCAGCCGGGGCGAGGGTGATGGAAGCATCCGTTTCGACCAGCCACAAGGCGGGCAGAACCCCGGCGAGCCGCGCCAGCTCGATGGCGGCCGCGGCCGCCTCGGGCTCGGCCGGCGTCTGCAGGC
>NZ_JBPQTX010001002.1:0-260 GCF_051386555.1 Streptomyces sp. URMC 126 | reverse complement strand
CTGTGGGCGATGCCAGGTTTGAACTGGCGACCTCTTCCGTGTCAGGGAAGCGCGCTACCACTGCGCCAACCGCCCGAGGTGGAGACGGGATTTGAACCCGTGTACACGGATTTGCAGTCCGTTGCCTCGCCTCTCGGCCACTCCACCACGTGGATAGGTCCGAAAGACCTCTCCGAGCGGACGACGGGACTCGAACCCGCGACCCTCACCTTGGCAAGGTGATGCTCTACCAACTGAGCCACGTCCGCATGCTAGCCAGC
>NZ_JBPQTX010001001.1:0-260 GCF_051386555.1 Streptomyces sp. URMC 126 | reverse complement strand
GCCCCGACCCCAGCCCCGCCACCGCAAACCACCGCGCCGAACCGCCGAACACCCCCGCTTCCACGAGCCCGGGCAGCTTCACGATGAACACCTCGGCCTCCCACACCCCACCGGCGGCCCCAGAACCAGCCCAGCGAACACGCCCGCGCACCGGCCCCCACTGGGCGCCGGCCACCGCCGGCTGCTGCTGCCAGCGCCGTACGACACCGTCGAAGGAACACCGCGGCGCGACCGGCAGGCACAACGGCCACCACGCCTCC
>NZ_JBPQTX010001000.1:0-261 GCF_051386555.1 Streptomyces sp. URMC 126 | reverse complement strand
GAGAGAGATCTTTCTTCTTTCGTTCATGCCTCGCTTGATGGGCTGCGTATCTTCATGTCTTTTGGGCGTCTTCACGGCGCAGTGGTTTAGGCTTCATTTCTTTGGATTGATTCATTGAGAAAAGGTGTTCTGCCGGCGTTGTTCTCTGGATTTCTGGGTCGTCTTTACATCGTGGTGTTCGAGCTTTGATCGGTTCGTGCCACTGAAAGCTGATGTGGTGTTGACGTAAATCTCTAGGATTCTTACGCTTCTTCACATGGC
>NZ_JBPQTX010000999.1:0-261 GCF_051386555.1 Streptomyces sp. URMC 126 | reverse complement strand
GAACAACACCCTGGCCAAGTATGAGGAGCAGTCCCAGGCTGAACACAATGAGGTCGAGGGGCTTGGCGGCCTTTATGTCATTGGCTCGGAACGTCACGAGTCTCGCCGTATCGACAATCAGTTGCGAGGACGTTCCGGTCGACAGGGCGACCCCGGTGAGTCGCGGTTCTATCTGTCGCTGCAGGACGAGCTCATGCGGCAACCCCGAGTTCCTCACTGAGCTTAACCTACGGGAAAAGGGCTTGGACCCCCTCGAGGACC
>NZ_JBPQTX010000998.1:0-261 GCF_051386555.1 Streptomyces sp. URMC 126 | reverse complement strand
GCTTAATAGCCCTCTGGCCTGGCAGCAGGTTAGAGAAAGCTTAAGTGCCTTTGACCAGACAGGTATTGATACTCTGGTCATGGGTTGCACCCATTATCCCCACCTCAAGCCGCTGATTCAGGCGGTCATGGGGCAAGGAGTGACCTTGATCGATTCAGGCGTAGAGACCTTGAATGAGGTCAGCATGCTCTTAGACTATTTTGGCTTGAGTCGCAGTGCCAAAGATGCGCAGAGTCAGCCGCCAAGCCAACAATTCTATAC
>NZ_JBPQTX010000997.1:0-261 GCF_051386555.1 Streptomyces sp. URMC 126 | reverse complement strand
CCATGGGTTCGCTGTACTACCTGCTGCCGCGCCTGTCGGGCAAGCAGGCCATGTGGAGCACACGCCTGATCGACCTGCATTTCTGGGTGGCCACCATCGGCATCGTGCTGTACATCGCCTCGATGTGGATCGCCGGCGTGATGCAGGGCCTGATGTGGCGCGCGGTCAATGCCGACGGCACGCTGACCTACAGCTTCGTCGAAAGCGTCAAGGCTACCTATCCGTACTACGTGATCCGCTTCACCGGTGGCTTGCTATACC
>NZ_JBPQTX010000996.1:0-261 GCF_051386555.1 Streptomyces sp. URMC 126 | reverse complement strand
ACTCCGACCCCTCCGCCTGGGACGAGGCGCGGTACTCCTCGCTGGAGGGGTACGCGCAGGACGTGCTGGAGATCTGCCGCGAGCTGGACCTGCGGGACGTGACGTTAGTGGGGCACTCGGTCAGCGCCATGATCGGGGTGCTGGCGGCGCTGCGCGAGCCGGAGCGCTTCGCCGGGCTGGTCCTGCTGGCCCCCTCCCCGTCCTACATCGACGACGGCGAGTACCGGGGCGGCTTCAGCGAAGCCGACATCGAGGAGCTGC
>NZ_JBPQTX010000995.1:0-261 GCF_051386555.1 Streptomyces sp. URMC 126 | reverse complement strand
CCCGCACTCGACCCGCACGATGTTGACCGCGCAGTGGCGGAGGGGCCGCGTTGACGACGACTGAGGCAGCAGCACGCACCGTATTCCTGCTCGCGCACACCGGCCGGCCGGCCGCCGTGCGCAGCGCCGAGCTCGTCGTCCAGGGGCTGCTCCGCAGCGGCCTGGGGGTACGGGTGCTGGCCGAGGAGGCGGCGGACCTGCCGCTGCCGTCCGAGGTGGAGGCGGTCCGGGCCGCGCCGGACTGCCTGACCGGCTGCGAAC
>NZ_JBPQTX010000994.1:0-261 GCF_051386555.1 Streptomyces sp. URMC 126 | reverse complement strand
CACCTCACTGAACGGCGGGTTTCCTTCCCGCATCGGCCATGAACCGCGCCCCCCATGGCCACGGCACCCGCCCGGCTCCGCGAAAACCACGAGAGGAGAACCGTGTCCACAGAAGGTGAGATAAAGCGGTTCGTCATCAGCAATTTCCTCCCCGATGTCCCCGCCGACCAGCTCTCCTCCGATCTCGATCTGCTGGAGAACGGAGTGGTGGACAGTCTCGGTCTGCTGCGCCTCATCACCTGGGTCGGTGACGAGTACGGG
>NZ_JBPQTX010000993.1:0-261 GCF_051386555.1 Streptomyces sp. URMC 126 | reverse complement strand
GTCGAGCCCGAGGGCCGGGGCCAGGTGCTGGTTGATATCGGCGTCCACCGCGATCACGGGGATGCGGGCGGCGGCGAGATGGCGGATGAACAGCGACGACAGCGTGGTCTTGCCGCTGCCGCCCTTCCCTACGAAAGCGATCTTCATGTTCACCTAGGGTAGGTGGGCCAATGCGAAGAGTGGTGCTCCGGCGTGAAGAAGGCCACTCCTTCGAGGGGTTTGGGTGTTGTGTGCGTAGGGTCGTGCTCATGAGTAGTGCTA
>NZ_JBPQTX010000992.1:0-261 GCF_051386555.1 Streptomyces sp. URMC 126 | reverse complement strand
GGTGGGCATGCTCAAGGGCACGAGCTACTACAACCCCGTGCTCAACCCCGACCGCGCGCTGTACCGCCGCAACACGGTGCTGTCGCAAATGGTCAAGCGCGGCGTGCTGCAGGAGGCCGAGTTCGCCCAGCTCAAGAAGCGCCCCATGCGCATCAACTTCGAGCGCCAGGAAGAGCCCCTGGGCATGGCGCCGCACTTCGCGCAGCATCTGCGCAAGTGGCTGATCGACTGGGCCGACCGCAACGACTACAACATCTACAC
>NZ_JBPQTX010000991.1:0-261 GCF_051386555.1 Streptomyces sp. URMC 126 | reverse complement strand
CATTATTGAGCGCGCGAACTGGCGAACTTGGGCCATGAGGTGCAGCTGATCGCGAGATTGCCAAGGCCGCGGGCTTTTCTTTGCTCGAAAACATGCTGGCCGCTCAGCCTGCAAAGCAAAAGGCTGACCCTAAATACCGGCATCCGGACAATCCCGAACTGACCTGGAGCGGGCGCGGTCGAAAGCCGGGCTGGATTGTAGAGGCTCTGGAAGCCGGAAAGTCGCTGGACGATTTCGCGATCTGACAGACGTCAATAACCC
>NZ_JBPQTX010000990.1:0-261 GCF_051386555.1 Streptomyces sp. URMC 126 | reverse complement strand
GCCCATGGCGGTGAACACCATGAAGAAGGGCGCACTGGACTTCATCCAGAAGCCGTTCAACGAGGAAGAACTGCTGAACCTGGTCGAGCGCATGCTGGACCATGCCCGCGAAGCCTTTGCCGGCCACCAGCAGGCCGCCAGCCGCGACGCCCTGCTGGCCAAGCTGACCAGCCGCGAAGCCCAGGTGCTCGAGCGCATCGTCGCCGGCCGCCTGAACAAGCAGATCGCCGACGATCTGGGCATCAGCATCAAGACCGTGGA
>NZ_JBPQTX010000989.1:0-261 GCF_051386555.1 Streptomyces sp. URMC 126 | reverse complement strand
GTCGGAGGACGCGATGGCGGTGCCTGGATCGCCGGCCTTAGAGTGAACGAGCGCCAGCCCGTAATGGCCCAGGGCGAAATTCGGGCTGAGATCGATGGCCCGCTCCAGCTCGGCGACGGACTGGTCAGGGCGCCCGCGCAGCCAGAGCGCTCGGCCCATGGCCCAGTGCGCGGCGGGGTCGCGGTCGTCGGCCATGAGGCTTTGCCCGGCGGCTTCGAACGCCCGGTCGATTTCCGGCTCTCGCCTCGCCCAGCCCTGGAA
>NZ_JBPQTX010000988.1:0-261 GCF_051386555.1 Streptomyces sp. URMC 126 | reverse complement strand
CCATAGCAACTCGTCCCGTTCGCCGCGGAGTTCGGGGAGGGCGAAGCGGGTGGTGAGGGCGGAGAGGGCGATGTCGACCTCCATGCGGGCCAGCTGCGCGCCCAGGCAGAAGTGGATGCCGTGGCCGAAGGCGACGTGGCCGTCCTTGGGGCGGTCCACGTCGAACGTGTCCGGGTCGGGGAAGCGGCGCTCGTCGCGGTTCGCCGAGTTGAGGGCGACCACGACCACGTCCCCCGCCGCGATCTC
This sequence comes from Streptomyces sp. URMC 126, assembly GCF_051386555.1. Lineage (NCBI taxonomy): Bacteria > Bacillati > Actinomycetota > Actinomycetes > Kitasatosporales > Streptomycetaceae > Streptomyces > Streptomyces sp. URMC 126. The sequence continues at coordinate 15 of NZ_JBPQTX010000988.1, read as the reverse complement.
CTGGCCGACCACCTC
>NZ_JBPQTX010000987.1:0-261 GCF_051386555.1 Streptomyces sp. URMC 126 | reverse complement strand
CGCCGACATCGAGAAACGGGTCCAGGTGCGGATGCGCCGCCAGGAGCGCGTGCACGCCCCCGAGCAGGCGCTGCGACTGTGGGCCGTTCTTGACGAATCGGCTCTGCGCCGGGTCGTGGGCAACCGGCACATCATGCGGGAGCAGCTGGAGTACCTCGTCGAGCTGTCGCGGCTGCCCCATGTCACCGTGCAGGTGATGCCGTTCCGGATGGGCGCCCACCCGGGGGTGAACGGCCAGTACGCCATCCTGGAGTTCCCGGA
>NZ_JBPQTX010000986.1:0-262 GCF_051386555.1 Streptomyces sp. URMC 126 | reverse complement strand
GTAGTGGCCGTTGCGGGTGGTCACCTCCTCGCCGCACAGGATCAGCAGGTCCTCTCCCCACAGCCCCTCCCAGGCGCCGTGCCCGGAGGTGGTGTTGTGCTCGGTGGTGGCGATGAAGTCCAGCCCGGCGGCCCGCGCCGCCGCCGCGACCTCGGCCGGGGTGCGCCGCCCGTCGGAGTGAACGGTGTGCAGATGGCAGTCGCCCCGGTACCAGGCGCGCCCCCGCCCCCTCGCGCGCTCCGGCGGATACGCGGGCCTGAGG
>NZ_JBPQTX010000985.1:0-262 GCF_051386555.1 Streptomyces sp. URMC 126 | reverse complement strand
CCCCAGCAGGTGCAGCGCCCCAATCTCGCCGGCCGCGCCCCCGTAGCCCCGGTGCAGCCGGCCGCTGATCAGCGAGCCGGCCCCGGGGCTGAGCCCGGCGAGCACGAAGACGAGGTCGTCGGAGTCGATGCCCGCGCCCTTCCAGTGCTCCGCCACGACCGCCGCGTTGGCGTCGTTCTCCACCAGTACGGGGCAGCGGAACGAGCGCCGCAGCCGGTCGCCCAGCGGCAGTCCTGTCCACCCCGGCAGCGCGGTGCCCAGC
>NZ_JBPQTX010000984.1:0-262 GCF_051386555.1 Streptomyces sp. URMC 126 | reverse complement strand
CCCGGACACGGCGGAGCGGGAGTCGCGGCGGCGGGCCTCGGCGCTGATCGGGATCGCCGGGGCGATCGGGGCGTTCGGCGGCGTCCTGGTCAACGTGGCCTTCCGGCAGTCGTTCCAGACCTCCGGCAACGGCGACGCCGCGTATCTCGCCTTCCTCATCGCCTACGCGCTGTGCCTGGTGCTGACCTGGGCGGTCTACCTCCGCCCCCGCCGCCGCACCCCCGCGCCGTAGCGGCAGGCGCGCGAACCGTACGTCCGTGCC
>NZ_JBPQTX010000983.1:0-262 GCF_051386555.1 Streptomyces sp. URMC 126 | reverse complement strand
GTCCAGCGCATCTCGTATAGAGGCGGCCGCCGCGGCCGGGTCTCCCCGCGCCAAGCGCACCAGGGCGAGACCAGGCTGCGGTTCCCAACCAACCCGATGGGCGGCCAGGAGGGCCTCCTCGGCGCCGTCGATGTCCCCCCTGCGCAGCCGGATCCGGCCGAGCTCGCTCAGCGGCCACCCCATCTCCCGGCGCAGGTACGGACTCAGCTCCTCGCACGCCATCAGCGCCTCGCGCTCCGCCTCGTCGCACGCTCCCCGCAAC
>NZ_JBPQTX010000982.1:0-262 GCF_051386555.1 Streptomyces sp. URMC 126 | reverse complement strand
GAAGATGCCCTGCTACCTGCCCGTGATGCAGTTCGCCACCAGCAGCGCGCTGCGCGAAAAGCTCTACCGCGCCTATGTGACACGCGCCTCCGACCAGGCAGAGGGCGATGCCCGCCGCTTCGACAACACGGCCAACATTTCCGAAATACTTGCCCTGCGCAAGGAAGAGGCGCAGCTGCTGGGCTACCGCAACTTCGGCGAGATCTCGCTGGTTCCCAAGATGGCGCATTCGCCGCAGCAGGTGATCTACTTCCTGCGTGAC
>NZ_JBPQTX010000981.1:0-262 GCF_051386555.1 Streptomyces sp. URMC 126 | reverse complement strand
GTACTCGTCGGCGGACAACCCCAACTCAGCCCAGGGCTGCTCAACGTCGGGGGTGCTGACGGCGTTCTCCACTGTGTCTGCCACAGGACAAATCTAGCCGTTGAGCGACGTCATTGCCGCCTCGACCACAGATGCAGGTCACTCAAGGCGCATCGGAGTGACAGAACGTCTTACCATGAGCCAGGTGAGTACCACCACATCGAGCCCTCGTCGTCGCGTCACCATGACATGGGTTGTGTGGATCACAGCCGTGATCGCATAC
>NZ_JBPQTX010000980.1:0-262 GCF_051386555.1 Streptomyces sp. URMC 126 | reverse complement strand
CCGGTGCCCATGATCAGCCGGGAGCCGAACAGGGCGCCGCCGAGGGTGAGCGGATCGTCGGCCATGGTCGACGTCACCCTCCCTGGACCGCGGTGAGGACCTCGACGCGGTCGCCGTCGGCGAGCGGGGTCGCCCCCCACCGGCCGCGCGGTACGACGGTCTCGTTGACCGCCGCGGCGACCCCCGAGGGGGCGCGGGTCAGGGCGGCGACGACCAGATCGAGGGTGGTGCCGCCGGGGAACTCCCGGGGCTCGCCGTTCAC
>NZ_JBPQTX010000979.1:0-262 GCF_051386555.1 Streptomyces sp. URMC 126 | reverse complement strand
ATCATGGATCTTTCTCATACTTTCAAGGACCTGTCTGCCAAGGTTGATTCTGGTTTCGACGATGCCGTTGAGCAACTCACCCGCCACGTGGCAGTCCGGTCGGTTAGTTCCCAGCGGCCCGACGGCGTGAGGTCCGGAGCCGAGTTCGTTGCCGCCGCTGCCAAGGAGGCCGGTGCCGCCGACGTCACCGTCGTCACGGAGAACGACGGCCTTCCCGCTGTCATCGCCCACTGGCCGGCGCCTGAGGGTATGCCCACTGTCC
>NZ_JBPQTX010000978.1:0-262 GCF_051386555.1 Streptomyces sp. URMC 126 | reverse complement strand
CCCCTGAAGGAGTTCGTCACGGGGAGAGACCTGCGCGGCCTCAAGGCCTACCTGATGATCGTGGCCGCGTGCAGCAACGGGGACAGCGGATGGTCGACCACGCACGACAGCGCCGTGTGGCCCGGATGATGGACATCGAGCAGACCGCGACCGAGCAGTCCGCCCGCACCGGCGCCTGGCGCACCCTGCGCCGCCTCGAGCAGCGCCGACTGATCACCTGCCACCGTACCGGAACCAAGATCACGGTCACCCTCTTGCGCGA
>NZ_JBPQTX010000977.1:0-262 GCF_051386555.1 Streptomyces sp. URMC 126 | reverse complement strand
AACGATGACGGGGTGCCCAGCTGAGGGGAGCACCGTTTCTGCCGCGCCCAACAGGAATGATGCCATAAGAACGGCGACAACTGCCGTCAGAAAGTAGGGGAGGGATACCGGTGCGGGCCGTCTCATCATTGTGGCGGCTTCCTTCTGATCGGACCGTGGAGGGGTATCAGGCGGCACGTCCCACCGTAGGGCGTGCCGCCTGTGATAGGGTTGTCAGCAGGTGCGATACCAAGCCTTGTTTCCGAACCATGCTGCATCGGTG
>NZ_JBPQTX010000976.1:0-263 GCF_051386555.1 Streptomyces sp. URMC 126 | reverse complement strand
CTCACAGCTGCGCGAAGAAGCGCATCGACTCGGGCTGCCGGTCCTCGTCATGATCTATCCCGTGCCGGAGTTCGTGACACGGGTGGGGTCACAGGCGCACGTTCACGCCTGCCGTATCGGGGAGGAACTCGGCGGTGACTTCATCAAGACCGGCCAGCCCGACGACGACACTCTGCGTTCATGCCTGGCGGCCATCAACGTTCCACTTCTTGTAGCAGGCGGCACCACGGGTACGTTCGCCGACGTTCGCGAACGAGTCGCGA
>NZ_JBPQTX010000975.1:0-263 GCF_051386555.1 Streptomyces sp. URMC 126 | reverse complement strand
ACATTGATGTTTTACGCCTGGCACAGTTTGCTGATGCACCATCGCCTTAAAAGCCGTAGCTACATCATAATTTCTAATGCCTTTTTGGTAGGCACTGACAATGAGTGAAATTTCATGTGATGCTTCCATAATACCGGAATACTCAATTCCTGCCGGTCCTTTTGCCAGCCAGCCGCCATGCTTATACATTTCCAGCTGGGATTTTACCCACATATTGGCAATATCCGGATTCACGAGTGTCCATAACTGGTTCAGGTTCCAGA
>NZ_JBPQTX010000974.1:0-263 GCF_051386555.1 Streptomyces sp. URMC 126 | reverse complement strand
GGGCGAGGGGGAAGTCCACCTCCACCCCCAGCCGCTCCAGCACCGCGAGAGCGGCCCGCCCGGTGCCCGGGTAGAGCGTGTCGGTCACACACGTCACGAACAGCGCTACCCGCATACCGCGGCCTCCGCCCGACGCCAGGCTGCCTGGTCACCCACGGGCTCATGGTGCCGCAGCGGCCGGGTGGCGCGCAGCAGGGAGCGCAGCGCCGCCAGGTCGCCGCGCACGGCGCCGGCCGCGCGCGCCTGGACCAGCACGTTGCCGA
>NZ_JBPQTX010000973.1:0-263 GCF_051386555.1 Streptomyces sp. URMC 126 | reverse complement strand
ATCTGTCTCCCCGGAGCACGAGCCGCGCCCCGGGGAGACAGATCGTCGAGCACACGAAGGAGACCGGTAGTGGCCGGAACCATATCCAGGCTTCCCGATGTGGGATGGATGCTGCGTCCCCTGACGCGGATTCCCGGGGTCCGGCACGCCGTGGTGGTGTCCGAGGACGGGCTGCGGATGGGCCACGACTCCGCCGAGGGCCTCGCGGGCGACGTGCCCGAACTGACCGTCGCCGAGGCGGAGTCGCTCGCGGCCGCGTGCGC
>NZ_JBPQTX010000972.1:0-263 GCF_051386555.1 Streptomyces sp. URMC 126 | reverse complement strand
GCCCGTATCTCACCTCGCTCGCCACCGAGGAGCAGAAGCGCCGCTGGCTGCCCGGGTTCTGCGGCGGCGAGACCATCGGCGCCATCGCCATGACCGAGCCCGGGGCGGGCTCCGACCTCCAGGGCATCCGCACCACCGCCACCGACCGGGGCGACCACTGGGTGCTCAACGGCTCCAAGACCTTCATCTCCAACGGCATCCTCGCCGACCTCGTCATCGTGGTGGCCCGGACCACCCCGGAGGGCGGGGCGAAGGGGCTGAGC
>NZ_JBPQTX010000971.1:0-263 GCF_051386555.1 Streptomyces sp. URMC 126 | reverse complement strand
CTCTGGACGTGACCGACGCCGAACAGGTACGGGCCTTCGTCGACGCCGCCCACAGCGGGCACGGCCGCGTCGATGTCCTGGTCAACAACGCCGGTGTGATGCCGCTGTCCAAGCTGGAGGCACTCCGGCTCGACGAGTGGAACCGCATGATCGATGTGAACGTCCGCGGCGTCCTGCACGGCATCGCGGCCGCACTGCCGGTCATGCAGGCCCAGCGCCACGGCCAGTTAGTAAACGTCGCCTCCATCGGAGCCCACCAGGTC
>NZ_JBPQTX010000970.1:0-263 GCF_051386555.1 Streptomyces sp. URMC 126 | reverse complement strand
GCGCCGAGCTGATGACCGCGATCCACCAGCGGCTCGGCTGCAATCTGCCGGCGGTGGAAATCGTCAACAGCGCGACGGTCGGCGACCTGGCCCAGCGCTGCGTCCGCCGCCTGGCACGCACCACGCCCGGCGGGCCCGTACCCGGCGCGTAGACGCCCCCCGCGACTCGCTCAGGCCCAGTGGCCCTCGTCGTCCGGCTGCGCCGTGAGCACCACGGGCAGCCGCTCGACCCCGCGGCTGATCATCGTCGAGCGGTAGCGCAC
>NZ_JBPQTX010000969.1:0-263 GCF_051386555.1 Streptomyces sp. URMC 126 | reverse complement strand
GGTACATGCCGGCTGGGTAGCCAAGCGGGCGGTAGTGCGGGAACTTCAGGTACGACCAAGGTTCGACCGCTTCGCCGAGATACTCGTCGTAGCGCGCCGGGTCGAGGTTGTCGGCCACAATCACGCCGTTGCCGTCGACGATTCGAATGCCGCCCTCGTAGTGTTCCCACGTGCCGTTCGGGCCGATCAAGCCGAGGAACAGGCTAGGAAACGCGCCAAACGTGCGCGCTTCTTCGTCGAAATGCTCCAGCAGGCCTTTGAAC
>NZ_JBPQTX010000968.1:0-263 GCF_051386555.1 Streptomyces sp. URMC 126 | reverse complement strand
ACCCTTAGCAGGGTCCAGCTCGCCGAGGTGGTGGAGCGGCCCGGGGTGCTGGTGGGCCTCTCCTTCGCTCCCGGTGTGGTCGACACCATCGTGGACGAGACGGGGACGGACGACTCCCTGCCGCTGCTGGCCTACCTCCTCCAGGAGCTGTACTTCACCTGCGGCCCCGGCGGAACGGTCACCGAGGAGACGTACCGCCGACTCGGCGGTGTTCCAGGCGCCCTGGCGCGGCAGGCGGACAGCACCGTGGCGGCTCTCGGTAC
>NZ_JBPQTX010000967.1:0-263 GCF_051386555.1 Streptomyces sp. URMC 126 | reverse complement strand
CCTGATGACCGACCTCTACCGGGGTTGCATGCGGGGCCGGACCATGTACGTCATCCCCTTCGTCATGGGCCACCTGGACGCCGAGAAGCCGATGTTCGGCGTCGAGATCACCGACTCCGCCTACGTGGTGGCCAGCATGCGCGTGATGGCCCGGATGGGCACCGACGTGCTGCGCCGGATGGAGGAGCTGCAGGCCGACTACGTGCCCGCCCTCCACTCCGTCGGCATGCCGCTGGAGCCCGGCCAGGCCGACGTCGCGTGGC
>NZ_JBPQTX010000966.1:0-263 GCF_051386555.1 Streptomyces sp. URMC 126 | reverse complement strand
ACCGCCGTCCGACCAGGGTCCGGCCGGTGTGCTCGTCGACGATCAGGACCTCGCCGTCGATGACCACGTAGTCCTTGTCCCGCCTGAACAGCTCCTTGGCCTTGATGGCGTTGTTGAGGTACGAGATCAGCGGGGTGTTCGCCGACTCGTACAGGTTCTCGATCCCGAGCCGGTCCTCCACCTCCTCGATACCGCGCTCCAGCATCGAGACCGTACGCTTCTTCTCATCGACCTCGTAGTGCTTGTCGCGTGTCAGCCGGCCC
>NZ_JBPQTX010000965.1:0-263 GCF_051386555.1 Streptomyces sp. URMC 126 | reverse complement strand
ACCCCGACGTGCCGGGCCTCGGCCACGGCGGGCCAGCTGGAGGAGGTGGCGCCCACGCCGAAGGAGAGCAGCGGCGGCTCGGCGGCCACGGAGGCGAGCGACGTCGCGGTGAAGCCGGCGGGGCGGGCGCCGGGCGCGGTGATGACCGCGACGCCCGCGGCGTGCTGCCGGAAGACGGTGCGCAGGAGTTCGGAGGCGGCGGGCGTGGTGGTGCCCAGGCCCGGCGAGGCCGTCATGACGTGGTCCTTCCCGTCCTTCCCGAC
>NZ_JBPQTX010000964.1:0-263 GCF_051386555.1 Streptomyces sp. URMC 126 | reverse complement strand
CCTCGGGAGGAATCCCGCCTCAGGAAGAGGGGATCTCCAGGACGATCTTGCCGCGGGTGCGGCCCTCGCGGCTGCGGCGGAACGCCTCGGCGGCCTCGGCCAGGGGCAGCACCGCGTCGAGAGGCACCGTGAGCTTTCCCGCGTCGGCGAGGTCGCCGAGCGCGGTGAGGTCCGCCGTGTCGGGGCGGACGAAGACATACGTGCCGCCGATCTCCGCGGCCGCCATGTCCGCCACCGACGCGATCCGGGAGGCGTCTTCGACC
>NZ_JBPQTX010000963.1:0-263 GCF_051386555.1 Streptomyces sp. URMC 126 | reverse complement strand
ATGCCGTGGACGCTCGCGTCGAACGAGAGGCCGGCCGGCGCCTCGCGCCGCAGCCGCACGGCGAGCTGCTGCTGCGACACGACCTTGTCGGCGCCGCGGCGCACGTTGTTGAGCGCCGTCGCATCGGGGTTCGCTCCGAACTCGGCCGCCGTCAGCGCGCCCGGGTTCTCGGCCTCCGGCGTGCTCGCGACGTGGGCGCGCACGGAGAGCGTCGTCGCGGGCGAGAGTGCGAGGTCGGCGGCGGAGTTCAGCTGGCGCAGCTC
>NZ_JBPQTX010000962.1:0-263 GCF_051386555.1 Streptomyces sp. URMC 126 | reverse complement strand
CATCGAAGGTCCAGCCGAAGTCGTTGAAGCCGACGCTGAAGGCTAGAAACTCGTCGTAGAGATCACCCGAGAAGGACAGGAAGTCCGGCAGTCCGGTCGAGGACAGGACCGCCGACTGGCCGCCCACTGTCACCTGCGTCGTGTAGGTGCCTTCCTGGTCCAGCAGGATGGCGACGGTCGCGCCGGCCAGGGTGCCACCCGGCAGCCCAGCCTCATCGATGGCGAGGCTCGCGGTACAGCCCGCCGCCGGCCCACCCTGCACC
>NZ_JBPQTX010000961.1:0-264 GCF_051386555.1 Streptomyces sp. URMC 126 | reverse complement strand
CTCCTGACGGCATCGCAATGTGCCAATGTGATGAGTGTTGAAGCCATCACAGACGGAAGGAGCATCCACGCCATCAACAGAGCCACGGGACATGACCCTTGCGCCAACGAAAGACGAGACATGAGCTTCCACGACAACAAGCCGGCTGCAAGCCGGATGCCGCCTGGTGGCCTGACGCCAGAATCCAAGGGACCCTCTCCTCTAAGCCACCAGTCACCGATGGCTTCCGGACACGTCCAGTCCGGAAGGACCATCCTGCTGAAC
>NZ_JBPQTX010000960.1:0-264 GCF_051386555.1 Streptomyces sp. URMC 126 | reverse complement strand
GAACAGAAGGGCACAAGCCAGCTCGACCAGCGGCACCGCCTCGTCATCAGCGGCGTCATCGCTCCGCCGCGCATCCAGATGACGAACCGCTTCGCCGACCACCTCGTCAACGGCTGGAACCTCTCCGTAATCTCCACCATCGCCAGCGCCCGCTACGCCACGCCGACGCTCCGCGTCGTCAGCCTGCCCTTCAGCGGCGCGGCCTTCAACAACACGCTGAACGGCTTCGGCGGCGACTTCCGCGTCCCCTTCTGGGCGCGCACC
>NZ_JBPQTX010000959.1:0-264 GCF_051386555.1 Streptomyces sp. URMC 126 | reverse complement strand
GTACACACTTTAATACCTAATTATAAAGATACAGCCGTAACATTAAATCTTAAAGCCAATGATAAAATCACTGCTGTATTTTATGACAAACGAACAGATGCTTTATTCCCAACAGGATTTACCCCCAATAATGATGGAACCAATGACTATTTTGGACCTGTCAATCCAAGATTTTTCAAAAACTATGAACTTCATGTATACAATAGATGGGGCGAAGAGATATTTTCATCAACTAACCCTTTTGATTATTGGGATGGTAAATAC
>NZ_JBPQTX010000958.1:0-264 GCF_051386555.1 Streptomyces sp. URMC 126 | reverse complement strand
GGCACCTGCGGGGCCGCCGCGGCCACGGTGATGGCGTCGAAGGGGGCCAGCTCCGGCAGCCCGGCGGTGCCGTCGCGCACCACCACCTCGATGTTGCGGTAGCCCAGCAGCATGAAGCGCTCGTAGGCGCCCTGGGCCAGCTCCGGGAAGCGCTCGATCGTGTAGACCATCTGCGCCAGGCGACTCAGCACCGCGGCGGCGTAGCCCGAGCCGGTGCCGATCTCGAGCACGCGGTCGGTGGGGCGGAGCTGGAGCGCCTGGGCC
>NZ_JBPQTX010000957.1:0-264 GCF_051386555.1 Streptomyces sp. URMC 126 | reverse complement strand
ATGAAATTCGGTCAAAGTTTGCTTTAAAGAGAATTTAAGGTATACTAATAGGTAACTACCATTCCAAGGAGGTATTGAAATGATCAAAAAGTTAGATAAGAAATATCTTTGGATGATCATCGCTTTTGCGAGTGCAGTGGTTCTAATCGGAGGAGTCTATCTCTACTCTAGCTCCAATATTCAACCGGATCATCAAAAAGAGTTCAATCAGACCTCGAAGACCTCGTCTTCTTCTAAGGAAAAAGCCATCGATCTATCTGGTGA
>NZ_JBPQTX010000956.1:0-264 GCF_051386555.1 Streptomyces sp. URMC 126 | reverse complement strand
GCCTTGGACCAGGGCAGCGTGGAGCGTCACACCGGGTGGGACGTCACACCGGGTCAGCGGATGAGGAGTGCTGGCGCCTGCTACCACCAGGTGAGGCCCACCTTTTGCAGCCCGTCTTCGCCCGGGTCACCCCCTGAGTCTCCAGGGGCAGTGATCCATTTAGCTGTGGCCGCACGACTAGCCCCCTAGGGCATTGCCCCATGTTGCCCCTCATGGAGCACGCTGGGCGGCCGCGCTCCTCAGGCCATCTGAGCCGCTTTGAGC
>NZ_JBPQTX010000955.1:0-264 GCF_051386555.1 Streptomyces sp. URMC 126 | reverse complement strand
CGGCAGTTCCCGCGCAGCGTTCCACCGGAGGTGGGGGCGGCAGCAGCGGTCTCTACGATGTTCTGGAACTCATCCTGGACCGCGGACTGGTGATCGACGCGTTCGTCCGCGTCTCGCTGGTCGGCATCGAGATCTGAAGATCGACGTACGCGTCATGGTCGCCAGCGTCGACACGTACCTGCGTTTCGCCGAGGCGTGCAACCGCCTCGATCTGGAATCCGGGCCCAGGAAGTCGCCCGGTCTGCCCGAGGTGCTGGAGAACGC
>NZ_JBPQTX010000954.1:0-264 GCF_051386555.1 Streptomyces sp. URMC 126 | reverse complement strand
GCCCTCGGGCGCGTCGTAGCGCAGGCGCAGCATGGCCAGCGCATTGCCCATGCCGGTGAAGCCCACGCCGATGCGCCGCTTGGCCTCGCTTTCCTCGCGCTGCTGCGGCAGCGGCCACCAGGTCAGCTCCAGCACGTTGTCCAGCGCACGCACCTGCACGGCCACGGCACGCTCGAAGGCCTCGAAGTCGAACACAGGCTCGCCCGCGAAGCCGAACGGATGGCGCACGAAGCGCGTGAGGATGACGGGGCCGAGGTCGCAGCA
>NZ_JBPQTX010000953.1:0-264 GCF_051386555.1 Streptomyces sp. URMC 126 | reverse complement strand
GGGTCACCATGAGCGGCGAGAAGATGAGCAAGTCGCTCGGCAACTCGGTGCTCGTGTCCGAGATGGTCAAGCGCTGGCGGCCCATCGTGCTGCGCTACTACCTGGGCACCCCGCACTACCGCTCCACGATCGAGTACAGCGAGGGCGCGCTGCGTGAGGCGGAGTCCGCCTTCGCCCGCATCGAGGGCTTCGTCCAGCGCGTGGTCGAGCTGGCCGGCCCCGTGGCGCCCGCCGCCGAGGTGCCGCCGGCGTTCGCCGAGGCGA
>NZ_JBPQTX010000952.1:0-264 GCF_051386555.1 Streptomyces sp. URMC 126 | reverse complement strand
CGCTGGAACCCGGCGCTCAACGCCAACGCGGGCGGCACGGAGATCTACGCCACCCACGACATCATGCCGGACGGCGAGTTCCAGCACGGGGCCCGCTATCACTGGACCGCGGCGACCGGCTCGACCAGCGCGGCACCCTTCGTGGTGCCCAACACGCACGTCGGCAAGGTCCTGCGGGTGAGCAACAACGCGGCCACCTTCGTCGCGATCAACAACCAGTTCTGTCCCCCCGGCATCGAGGGATGCTGGCTCAAGGTGATGAAG
>NZ_JBPQTX010000951.1:0-264 GCF_051386555.1 Streptomyces sp. URMC 126 | reverse complement strand
GACAAGTCCTGCCCGGGCTCGACCCGAACCGCCGACTGGCTGATGGTTCCTGCGCGTCAGAGGCGGGCCAGGCGCCCTCGCTTCAGGGGAGATCAGGTGCCGTCGCATCGTGTTCCGCAACAAAGTCTCGAGCGAATGGTGCCTGCATCGAAACATCCGCTGGTGGTGGGCGTGGTGCCGGGGCAGTCGGAGTTGGTGGCCCTGACTGCCGCTGCCTGGGCTGACGCCCTCGGTGACGTGCCGCTCTTCTTCGGCTTCGTGGAC
>NZ_JBPQTX010000950.1:0-264 GCF_051386555.1 Streptomyces sp. URMC 126 | reverse complement strand
ATCTCGCCCTGCCGGCGGTCCTTGGCGGAGACATCGGCGATCAGGGCCCCCTGCGTGCCGGCCGCCCGGACCGTGAGGCCGCGGAACGTCAGGTCCAGGGAGTCCCCGTGGGCCCGGAAGCGGACGGCCCCGGCGAAGGTGGCGTTCAGATTCGCGGCGGCCGCGTCGTACGAGCCGCTGCCCCGGGTGAAGCGGTAGCCGTCGCCGCTCTTCACCGCGCCGGCGGACAGCTCGACCGTGCCGCGGGTGCGCGCGATGTAGTCG
>NZ_JBPQTX010000949.1:0-264 GCF_051386555.1 Streptomyces sp. URMC 126 | reverse complement strand
GAGGAAGAGCGCGCCGCCCACCTGGAACGAGGTGTGCAGCAGACCGGAGACCATGCCCTGCTCGCTGTCGGCGACCCCGTTGGTGGCCTGGATGTTGAGCGAGGGGAAGGTGAGCGCGCAGGCCGCGCCGATCAGCAGCATCGACGGCAGGATGACGGCCGCGTACCGCGGGTCGAGGTCGACGCGGAGGAAGAGCGCGTAGCCGAGCACCAGCAGGGCGAGGCCGACGACGATCACGCGCGGGGTGCCGAAGCGGTCGACCAC
>NZ_JBPQTX010000948.1:0-265 GCF_051386555.1 Streptomyces sp. URMC 126 | reverse complement strand
CCCCTGGGCACCGATCCCCAGCGCGTTGACCCTGTCGTGAATGGCGATCCGCAACTCCTCGATACGGTTGCGGGGGCCGCGCTCCTTCAGGTCGTGGATGTCGATCGGCTCCATCAGCGCTTCCTTGGCCAGAAGCATCGCCTTTTCGGCACTGCCGCCGATGCCGATACCGAGCATTCCGGGCGGGCACCAGCCGGCTCCCATCGCCGGCACCGTCTTCAGCACCCAGTCCACGATATCGTCCGACGGGTTGAGCGTCGTGAAG
>NZ_JBPQTX010000947.1:0-265 GCF_051386555.1 Streptomyces sp. URMC 126 | reverse complement strand
CCTCGCGGCCGCGGGGAGGTCCTGATGTCGCTGGTGACCACCCTGGCCCGGATCGAGGCCGCCGCCGCGGGCCGGGCGCAGCCCGTGGCGACGGTCCGTCACCGGCACCTGGCCGAGCGGCCCCTGGTCCTGGTGCCGCTGACCACCGCCGGCGAGGCCGGCGCCCCGCTGGGCGCGATGGTGGGGACGGACCGGGACGCGCCGCGCCTGCTGGTCGTGCCCCAGCCGCGCGACCGCACACTGCGCTTCGCCTTCCTCGCCGAAC
>NZ_JBPQTX010000946.1:0-265 GCF_051386555.1 Streptomyces sp. URMC 126 | reverse complement strand
CCACTGGGCGGAGCGGGAAGCCCCTCGACGCCGGCGCCGAGGGCGCGCCGTCTGGCCAGAGGAGCGGTCTTCTGCTCTGCGGGCACCAGGGCGACTGGGACGGCGGGGAGGCGTTCGGCGGCGAGCTGCGCGCGTGGCGCCGGCACCGGATCGGTGTCTCGCGGGCGGGACGCATCGGCGCGGTCGGTTCCGGTGCCCAGCGGGCGGCGGTCGGTCATCGACCGATCATCGCGGCGGGGCGGGAGTTCTTCTTCACCGCCCCGGC
>NZ_JBPQTX010000945.1:0-265 GCF_051386555.1 Streptomyces sp. URMC 126 | reverse complement strand
ACTCTGCGATGGACGGGTTCGCGGTGCGTCACGCCGACGTGTCCGAGGCCACTGTGCACACCCCTGTCACGCTCCCGGTCACCAATGACGTACCCGCCGGATCTCCCGCCCACCGGCCTCTCGACCCCGGAACCGCCCAGCGCATCATGACCGGTGCCCGCATGCCCGAGAACGCCGACACCGTCATCAAGGTGGAGGACACCGATCATGCTCCCGGAACTGTCGACGCCCCCGCGACGGTGACGATTTTTCGCACCCCCTCAAC
>NZ_JBPQTX010000944.1:0-265 GCF_051386555.1 Streptomyces sp. URMC 126 | reverse complement strand
CCCCTGCGCGGTGCGGCTGCTGCCGCGCGGCACCTTCCGGGCCGTGCGCGGCCTGCCGTCGGTGATCCTGCTGCGCGGGCTGGCCATGGGCTCCCTCGTGGGCGCGGAGACCTTCGTACCGTTGATGCTGGTCACCGAGCGCGGCCTGTCCACCACCCTGGCCGGGCTCTCGCTCACCGGCGGCGGGCTGGCCTGGGCGCTCGGCTCGTACACCCAGAGCCGCCCGAAGCTGGAGCCCCACCGCGAGCGGCTGATGACCCTGGGC
>NZ_JBPQTX010000943.1:0-265 GCF_051386555.1 Streptomyces sp. URMC 126 | reverse complement strand
CCGCCCCGCCGACGATGTGCGGCTGCTGGCCGGACTCGGGGTGCGGCACGTGGCGGAGAACCGGGACCAGGAGGCGGCGCCCAAGGCCGACGCCTGCGCGGATCTCCCCCTCACCTGGCACTTCGTGGGGCAGTTGCAGACCAACAAGGTCCGGTCCGTGGCCCGCTACGCCGACTTCGTGCACTCGGTCGACCGGCCCCGGCTGGTCGGCGCGCTCTCCTCGGCGGCCGAACGCGAGGGCCGGCGGATCGGCTGCCTGCTGCAG
>NZ_JBPQTX010000942.1:0-265 GCF_051386555.1 Streptomyces sp. URMC 126 | reverse complement strand
GCGCCTGCAGCGCTCGATCGCGGATACGCGGCTCGGCCCGAAGAAAAAGGAGCCGCGCTACACGCCGCTGTCCAAGCGGCAGGATCGTCCGGACGGGATCGCCTGGCTGCTCCGCAATCATCCCGAAGTGGCCGAGCAGCAGATCTGCAAGCTGCTGGGCACCACCAAGAACACCATCCAGCAGGTCCGCGACCGGACCCATTGGAAGAGCCAGGAAATCCGCCCGCGCGATCCCGTGCTGCTGGGCCTTTGCTCCCAGCTGGAA
>NZ_JBPQTX010000941.1:0-265 GCF_051386555.1 Streptomyces sp. URMC 126 | reverse complement strand
GAGTGGGGGACATGAGGTCACGCTCCGTTCGACGGTGAAGAACAGTGAAATGCGCCCAAAAAGGGGTGAACTGGCGGTGCAGAAGGGACCGCTCCGGGCTCCGGCGGGCGGGGCCCGGGCCGGCGTGCCTCCTCACAGAAGCACAGCAGGTACAAAAGTACAACTGCTCCGAGTTTTTACTCGCTCGCCTTTGTGATCGAGTTTTCTCAAGCCGGTAGGGTGAGCCCATGACCGAGACGACGACAGGGCGCCGCGAGCGCAAGAA
>NZ_JBPQTX010000940.1:0-265 GCF_051386555.1 Streptomyces sp. URMC 126 | reverse complement strand
GGATTCGGTGATGGAACGTCTTGAGAAGTCCGGTGTGCAGGGCGCCTGCGGACCGAAGCTGAACAAGAAGGAAACCGCCGAGTACTGGTACAAGAAGGCCGAGAAGGACGGCACCATCGCTCCGCAGCGCAAGCTCGCGAACGAGAAGCCGAAGGGCGAAACGATCGACTACTACACCCTGATCAAGTCGTGGCCGGCGAGCCCGCCCAAGCGCGCCGAAGCGAAGTAAGGCGATAGGGCGTACCAGCCCACGCGATACGAAACC
>NZ_JBPQTX010000939.1:0-265 GCF_051386555.1 Streptomyces sp. URMC 126 | reverse complement strand
ATTCCTACCTGAAGCTGTTCACCAGGTACATGCAGCTTGAACAGCTTCATTCCGGACGGTTGAGAAAACTGAGAGAGAATGGCTGAAATGAGTGTGGCAAAAAAGATGGCCTTCCACGAGCCGTAAACGAAGGTAAGCAGCACTCCGACAACTGATAGAGCACTGAGCACCTCACACCAGACCATCGTTTTTCTCGGTTGCCAGCGATCAGCAAACGTCCCAGCAAGAAAGGAAAACAGAAAGATTGGCGCATACTCCGCCACAG
>NZ_JBPQTX010000938.1:0-265 GCF_051386555.1 Streptomyces sp. URMC 126 | reverse complement strand
AGTTGGCACAGCTCCCGGTCTGCGGGTCGGTGAGGTCCTCGTGCAGGCCCCAGCCGAACGCCCCCAGCCGGTAGTTGAAGGTGATGACGACCATGTCGCCGTACGCGGCGGGGCGGGCCCCGTCGTACTGCGGCTCGTGGCCGGCCCCCAGGAACCAGCCGCCGCCGTGGATGTAGACCAGCACCGGCCGCGACCCCTGGGTGCCCGGCGTCCAGACGTTGGCGTACAGCGAGTCCTCGCTGGAACCCGGCAGATACGACTGGAA
>NZ_JBPQTX010000937.1:0-265 GCF_051386555.1 Streptomyces sp. URMC 126 | reverse complement strand
CTCTTGGCCTGTTCGGTCAGCGGCTTGCCGCGCTTGCCCTTGCGGTGGATGTGGCTCCTCAGCTTCATGCCGCGCAGCTTGGCTTCCATCTCCTCGGACCGATAGGCCGGATCGGCCCAGACCCCCGCGCCGGTATTGCCCCGCGTCAGCAGGTGGTCCACCGCTTGGCTGTCATGCAGGGCGGCATCGCTGACATGGTAGCGGCGCACCAGCTTGTGCTTCCTGTCCATGTTCACATGGTTCTTGTAGCCATAGTGGCTCTTGC
>NZ_JBPQTX010000936.1:0-265 GCF_051386555.1 Streptomyces sp. URMC 126 | reverse complement strand
ATGGACCACTACGTGGAGCTCGACTTCACGGGTTTCAAGAAGGTGGTCGACGAACTGGGCGGGGTGGAGATCACCGTCACCGAGCCGATCTAGGACGAAGACAGCCGGCTGAGCCTGGAGCCGGGGCGCCACACCCTGGACGGGGAGCAGGCACTGGGCCTGGTCCGCACCCGCAAGGGCGTGGGCAACGGCAGCGACCTGGGCCGCATAAAGCTCCAGCACGCCTTCGTCGGGGCCTTCGCCGACCGGGTGGGTGAGGTCGGGG
>NZ_JBPQTX010000935.1:0-265 GCF_051386555.1 Streptomyces sp. URMC 126 | reverse complement strand
CCATGGGCGACGCCGAGTTCCTCAGGCTCGTCTCCGGCAACGCCAGTCCCGTGACGATGTTCATGACGCGCAGGCTGAAGCTGGCCGGCGACGTCGGCCTGGCCTCCGGCCTGACCCGCTACTTCGACATCCCCAAGGCGTGAGGGGCGGACTGCGGTCATGAGCGGTTTCTCCCTCGACCTCACCGAGGAGCAGCACGACCTGCGCGAGTGGGTGCACGGCTTCGCCGCCGACGTCGTGCGCCCGGCCGCCGCCGAGTGGGACG
>NZ_JBPQTX010000934.1:0-265 GCF_051386555.1 Streptomyces sp. URMC 126 | reverse complement strand
CTGTGGGCGAGCCTGAAGGACCCGGTGGGCTGGCGCCACGTGCTGTACTCGGTGATCCGGCTGCCGTGGGCGGTGTTCACCTTCACGGTGACCCTGGTCGGGCTGTTCGTGGCCTGGCCGGTGCTCGGCTACATCGTGCGCGGGCTGACCAACGTCGACCGGGCGATGGTGCGGGGCCTGCTGTCGCCCTCCGACGAGCTGGAGCAGCGGATCGCGGAGCTGGAGTCGGATCGGGGGACGGTGGTCGACACCGCCGCCGCCGACC
>NZ_JBPQTX010000933.1:0-265 GCF_051386555.1 Streptomyces sp. URMC 126 | reverse complement strand
AAGCGGGACTGTCCAGTTGCTCAATCCAGCAGTGCAGCGCCTGCGGTAGCGTGGCTGGCCGTGTCCACGAGGATCAGCGCACCCAGCTGGCGGGCCTGGGCGAAGGGCGCCGCGGGAATGCTTTCCTGCAGCAGCAGCTCCACGCGGCCGATGGCGTTGGGCTACAGCTGGGTGGCCTCTTCCTGGGCCAGCGTGTGGATGTTCAGGCGGTGCACCACGCGGCGGGCCTTGGCCTTGATCCAGCGGTGGCCGTGCAGCGCCAGGT
>NZ_JBPQTX010000932.1:0-266 GCF_051386555.1 Streptomyces sp. URMC 126 | reverse complement strand
CATCCGCAGCAGACCGCCGTAACATGCGCGGCATGGCAAAGGCTCCCGTGCTCACCCCCCAGGCGGAGGACTTCCCGCGCTGGTACCAGGACGTGATCAGCAAGGCCGAGCTGGCCGACAACGGGCCGGTGCGCGGCACCATGGTCATCCGGCCGTACGGGTACGGGCTCTGGGAGCGGATGCAGAGTGGGATGGACGCCCGCATCAAGGCCGCGGGCGCCGACAACGCCTACTTCCCCCTGTTCATCCCGCAGTCCTACCTGACC
>NZ_JBPQTX010000931.1:0-266 GCF_051386555.1 Streptomyces sp. URMC 126 | reverse complement strand
GGGTGTGCTCCTTGTTCCAGAAGATGTTGTTGTGGAAGAAGCCGTCGCCGTAGTAGGCGGCCTGCTCGGCGATCTCCGGGGAGCGGATGGAGCCGTGCCAGACTAACGGCGGGACGCCGTCGAGCGGGCGCGGGGTGGAGGTGAAGCCCTGCAGGGGGGTGCGGAAGCGGCCCTGCCAGTCCACCACGTCCTCGCGCCACAGCTTGTGCAGCAGCGCGTAGTTCTCGATGGCCAGCGGGATGCCCTGGCGGATGTCCTGCCCGAAC
>NZ_JBPQTX010000930.1:0-266 GCF_051386555.1 Streptomyces sp. URMC 126 | reverse complement strand
ACCGGGAACTTCCGCGGGGTCGCCTTCCACCACGACGGCTCGGAGCTGCGGATCGTCAGCGAGCTCGCGGCCGGCTGGTACCGCTACATCAGCGACTGGCGGCTCGCCGACGACGGGGTGATCCGCCCCCGGTTTGGCTTCGCCGGGGTCAGCAACCCGTGCACCTGCCGGGTCCACACGCACCACGCCTACTGGCGCCTGGACTTCGACATCGCCGGCGCCGCGGACAACCGGGTGGACGAGTACGCCGACCCACCGGCGGGCCC
>NZ_JBPQTX010000929.1:0-266 GCF_051386555.1 Streptomyces sp. URMC 126 | reverse complement strand
GTTTGTAGACGACTGGTCAACTTGAAACCTCTCACCCTTCGCCCATCCCTCCTCCTTTTTGTTCAACCACCACCACTGCACACCATGACCGACCACAGCCTTCACACCGATCTGTTCTCTCCCACCCAACTGGGCGGCCTGTCGCTCGCCAACCGCTTCGTCATGGCCCCGCTGACCCGCAGCCGCGCCGGTGACGACGGCGTGCCCACCGAACTGCACGCCACCTACTACGCCCAGCGTGCCAGCGCAGGCCTGTTGATCAGGAA
>NZ_JBPQTX010000928.1:0-266 GCF_051386555.1 Streptomyces sp. URMC 126 | reverse complement strand
ACGGTTAACCGGGACAGCCTTCTGGCCTTCGATGCGTTCACGGGACGGCTTGGCTTGAAGAGCCGGGCCGATGCCTTGCGCCGGGTGTGTCGTGTTCCGTCCGCGTTTCTGGAGCCTGATCCTGACCTGGCCGATGCCCTGCGCGACGTGGCGCGGGAGTTGTCCGCCATCGGGCGGAACGTGAACCAGCTGGTCGCCATCAATAATTACGAGGTGCGGCGTGGCGAGAAGCTGAAGCTGACCAAGCCGCAGCAGCAGGTTCTCAG
>NZ_JBPQTX010000927.1:0-266 GCF_051386555.1 Streptomyces sp. URMC 126 | reverse complement strand
CGCGAGTGGCGCCGGCGGGGCCATCCGCTGGGGCTGCTGCGGCAGATCCTGCCGCATCCCGGCGACGCGCCCGGGGCGAGCGCGGTGGCCGCCGCGGCGACGAGGGCCCGTTCCTCGGGGAAGAGCTCCTCCTCGCCGGTGTCCTCGAACGCCTCCGCGCACACGACGCCGGCCGGCAGCAGCTCGGACAGCAGCACGTCCCTCACGCCCGCTCAGCCTCCCGCTTTCGCTCCGCCTCCTGCTGCCGCTCCGCCTCCCGCTTCCGC
>NZ_JBPQTX010000926.1:0-266 GCF_051386555.1 Streptomyces sp. URMC 126 | reverse complement strand
CAATCAACGCTTAATTTTAAGGAGAACACATGATACAAGCAGTCTTTGAGAGAGCCGAAGATGGCGAGCTGAGGAGTGCGGAAATTACTGGACACGCCGAGAGTGGCGAATACGGCTTTGATGTCGTGTGTGCATCGGTTTCTACGCTTGCCATTAACTTTATCAATTCTATTGAGAAATTTGCAGGCTATGAACCAATCCTAGAATTAAACGAAGATGAAGGTGGCTATCTGATGGTTGAAATTCCAAAAGATCTTCCTTCACAC
>NZ_JBPQTX010000925.1:0-266 GCF_051386555.1 Streptomyces sp. URMC 126 | reverse complement strand
CCATGGCGCGGCGCCACGCAGGCCAGGCCCAGCACCGCCAGCATGCCGCCGCCCTGCACCAGCGCCCAGGGCAGCAGGTTGCCGCCATGCAGCCAGACCAGCACCGAGGCCACGGCGGCGACCAGCATGGCCACCGCGGCGCGCACGGCCACGCGGTCGGCAATGCGCGATTGCAGCGCCAGTCCCAGCATGCCGGCAAAGGCCATGGACATGCCCAGCCGGTCGCCGGCCAGGGTGGCATCGTGGGGGGCCCAGTGGTAGACGGA
>NZ_JBPQTX010000924.1:0-267 GCF_051386555.1 Streptomyces sp. URMC 126 | reverse complement strand
CATTCGACCCGGGACCTTCGTCCGCACCGACGCCACCCTTCCGGGCCATGACCGTAGCCTTGCGCACCGAGGGGTGGGACGTCCGGCTCTCCCTGCCCGGGACCGTCACGCGTACGGTTCGGTAGATGCGCTCGAACACCTCGTGCGCCGGTCCTGTGGGGGGTCCAGAATGAAGGCACCAAGCCGCGCCCGCGCGGTTCTCGGGGTGGTCGCTGCCGGGTTCGGCCTGGCGTTCTCGTCGCTGTCGCCGGCCGCCGGGGTCAGCTA
>NZ_JBPQTX010000923.1:0-267 GCF_051386555.1 Streptomyces sp. URMC 126 | reverse complement strand
CAAGACAACGGAACACTCCTTACCCATGCGTCTGATTCGATTGCACTCGAGCGCCTCGCAGCCGCCGGCAACGCTGGCATTGAGCTCGAGGAGCCGTTGACCGACACCCAGGCCGCTGCTATCCGCTCCGCACTGGAGGCAGCCTCCGAGGATGACCGCGCACGCACCGGTCCAGGCATTGGGCGAGCTGTCAGGTTTGCCGCGATCAGCTATGACCAGGACGAGTCCCGCATCAGTACTAGCGCGCGTCCCTGCGACGCGTACATC
>NZ_JBPQTX010000922.1:0-267 GCF_051386555.1 Streptomyces sp. URMC 126 | reverse complement strand
CAGCTACCCTTACGGCAACAAGATCGAGGCGCTGGCGCTGCTGGATACGGGCCGGTCGTTCCTGTTCCTCGACAGCGACACGCTGATCCTGGGCGAGATCGGCACGCTGCCCTTCGACTTTGCCCACCCTTCGGCCTCGATGCGGCGAGAGGGAAGCTGGCCGCAGCCGCCGGCCTATCGCCAGACCTACGCCTCGATCTGGCGCTCGCTTTACGACCGCTTCGGGCTGGACATGGACGGCTCGCTGGACCTGTCCCAGCCCGAAGC
>NZ_JBPQTX010000921.1:0-267 GCF_051386555.1 Streptomyces sp. URMC 126 | reverse complement strand
CAGCTACCGCTGGACACGTCCCAGGCCCCGACGGCTCTGGACAGCGACGAATACGGGAACCCTCGAACCAACCAATCCGCCACCCGCTACAACTGGCTCGGCGCGAAACAGCGTTCCACCGAGACAGTCACCGGCCTCAGCCTCATGGGCGTCCGACTTTACAACCCCACGACTGGACGCTTCCTGTCAACCGACCCGGTCTTCGGCGGCAACGCCAACGCATACGAGTACTGCGCAGGGGACCCTGTCAACTGCTATGACCTCAAC
>NZ_JBPQTX010000920.1:0-267 GCF_051386555.1 Streptomyces sp. URMC 126 | reverse complement strand
CCTCAACCGGCTGCGGCACCTGGACACCGACGGGCAACTGCTGCGCGAGCACCCACCGGGCAAGATCACCGCGAGCTACCCCGGCCACATGATCCACGTGGACGTTAAGAAGGTCGGACGTATCCCCGACGGCGGGGGCTGGCGAGTCCACGGACGCGGTTCCGATGCCGACAGGGCCCGCCACAAAGCCCCCAAGAACCGAGGCACACGAGTCGGGTACACGTTCCTGCACTCGGCCGTGGACGGACACACCCGCTTGGCCTACAC
>NZ_JBPQTX010000919.1:0-267 GCF_051386555.1 Streptomyces sp. URMC 126 | reverse complement strand
AGCTTGGGGTCGGTGTGGGGCGGGCCGCGAAGAGTGTCGCGTCGCCGCACCGGACGCGGTTGGCCGGGCGGCCCGCGCCGGCCGTGGCGCGAAAGGCGCCTCCGGTGAAGACGGGGGCCGTGGGGGAGGGCATCGTCGTCGCGGGGGACGCGGCGGCGACGGGTACCACCGAGGAGACGGGAGGCGGAAGCGTGGCTGCGAAGAAGACGGTGGGCGAGGTGCCGGAGGCGGCGAAGGTGCCGGGGGCGCGGGCGGACGGGGTGGAGG
>NZ_JBPQTX010000918.1:0-267 GCF_051386555.1 Streptomyces sp. URMC 126 | reverse complement strand
CATCAGGTCCTGGTCGTCCAGGCTGCCCAGCAGCAGCTTCCAGTCGGCTCTGTCATACCCGCCACCGGACTGGACGTTCAGCTCTGCGGCCCAGTCCAGCAGCTGCATCACCCGTTCACGGCTGATGCCCGGGTACCAGAGCCAGCCGAACATGTCCAGGATGCGGATCTCACGGTAGTCGTTGTCGCCGTCCGGCGCAGGTGGACGGGCCAGGCTGGCGCGCGCCATCTGCTCGAACTCGGCCGCAAGCTCGGGGCTGTGGCGTGG
>NZ_JBPQTX010000917.1:0-267 GCF_051386555.1 Streptomyces sp. URMC 126 | reverse complement strand
CGGTTGCCGACCCGAAGACCGGCAAGCCGACCCGCGTTCGCTTCGAGGAGCGCGACGGCAAGAAGGTCCGCGTGGCGGCCAAGTCCGGGGAGCTGATCAATGGCTGACGCCAAGAACGCGGACAACTATACTCCGCGCCTCAAGAAGGATTATGACGAGCGCATCGCCCAGGCGATGACCGAGAAGTTCGGCTACAAGAACAAGCTTGAAGTGCCGAAGCTCGAGAAGATCGTCATCAACATGGGCGTCGGCGAGGCGACCCAGGAC
>NZ_JBPQTX010000916.1:0-268 GCF_051386555.1 Streptomyces sp. URMC 126 | reverse complement strand
ATATTGCCGTCGCTTCCTCGCGGGCCAGGGTGTCCACCACCTCGTTCAGGGTGTCGCCGGCATGGCCCCGGACCCACCGCCAGCCAACCCGTCGCACCGCCACGGCGGCGTCCAGGGCCTTCAGCAGGTCAAGGTTCTTCGGCTCCTGGGTCGCGGTGCGTTTCCAGCCCCTGGCCTTCCAGGAGGCGAGCCACTTGGTCATGGTGTCAACCAGATACTGGCTGTCGGTGACGATCTCCAGGACCGAGCCTTCCGGGAACTGCTCGAT
>NZ_JBPQTX010000915.1:0-268 GCF_051386555.1 Streptomyces sp. URMC 126 | reverse complement strand
GGATTGAGCGTGCTGCTCACCGCTTTGCTGGAGATACCTGCGATCTTTAATCCGAATTCATTATGATAAAATGATCTGTTTTACTGAAAGAACGAAAAAAATCAAAGAAACCATCTGACTTACTGACTCTATCCCTTGTCGATTCACTTATAAACCGTATCCAGGGCTCGATCGAGGCTCAAGTTGAAGTAGTCGTTGGCTCTGCGCCGACCGCTGGGTTCTATGCAAATACACCGAGGGCCGTGCTGAAACTCATTGTTGTCCAACC
>NZ_JBPQTX010000914.1:0-268 GCF_051386555.1 Streptomyces sp. URMC 126 | reverse complement strand
CACGCACCGTAGAGCACCCGCCCGGCGTCACGTCCCGACGGCGTCGAAGGGGGGACCAGTGCGACCCGTGTGGCGCATGCGCGACACGCCCATCGTGGACTCGGGGACCCCCTGGGCCTACAACAGCAGTGGTTCGACGAAGACCCCGAGCGGAAGGAGGAACGCCGTGTGCGAGAAGTGCGGTTGGGGGACCGGCACGACGACCAGCGACGAGCGCGCCGTGCACGTCCCCGCAGACGGGCTTCCGGAGGAGGGCGCGATGCTGGCG
>NZ_JBPQTX010000913.1:0-268 GCF_051386555.1 Streptomyces sp. URMC 126 | reverse complement strand
CCGTACTGGACTCGAACTAATCTCGTGGCCGCGGACGAAGACACCGGTGATGGCGGGTTCCCGGAGCCCCATCAGCAGGGCGAACAGGGTGGCCTCCACCGCGGCCCCCTCGCCGGCGGTGCGTGCTACACCTCCGAGGATAGCCGCGAGGGGCGGCCAGGCGGAGGCGTCGACGAGTACCAGGTCGGCATCTTTCCCGCGGTCCAGGTTGCCGAAGCGGGCCGCGGAGTCCAGCGCCTGCGCCCCGGCCAGGGTGCCGGTGTAGAGC
>NZ_JBPQTX010000912.1:0-268 GCF_051386555.1 Streptomyces sp. URMC 126 | reverse complement strand
GAAGCGGCACATCCACAAAGGGCTCTACGGCGCCTTCGTCATCGACCCCGACCCGGCCCGCCATCCCGAGGCCGTGGACGCCGCGCGCGGGCGGCTGCTCGGCACGCCCGAGAACGCCCGTTGGCAGGAGCTGGTGATGGTGATGAACGCCTTCGACACCAACTTCGACGACGAGAACGAGGTCTACGCCGTCAACACCGTGGCGCACGCCTACGCCAAGCGGCCGATCGTGATCGACAAGAGCCGGCCGGTGCGGCTCTACCTCGTC
>NZ_JBPQTX010000911.1:0-268 GCF_051386555.1 Streptomyces sp. URMC 126 | reverse complement strand
GTTGCATCGTTATCGACAATCATGGTGCCGTAACCACCATCGACAAGCACGCCGCAGTGCCCGTGAGAGGTGAACTCGTCCAGGCAGGTATCGGCCATAATAACAATCTCGTCGCCAAACTCGGCACGGCAGGCAGCGATAGCGCGGTTCAAAATACCGTTGTCGTCCCAGGCCGCCGAACCTACCTCGTCCTTATCATCGTCAAGCGGAACCCCGAAGAGGTCGATGCATTTAATGCCCGCCTCCGTGGCCTGACGCACGGCAGGAA
>NZ_JBPQTX010000910.1:0-268 GCF_051386555.1 Streptomyces sp. URMC 126 | reverse complement strand
GTACACCACCCGCGTCATCGTCCGCCGCCCCGCCGACCCCGGGGACTTCAGCGGCACGGTCCTGACCGAGTGGCAGAACGTCTCGGCCGGGTACGACCTGGACGCCCTGTGGTCCCCCGAGCAGATCCTGCGCGGGGGGTACGCCTGGGTCGGCGTCTCCGCCCAGCGGGTCGGTGTGGACCAACTGCGCGGCTGGAGCCCCGCCCGCTACGGAAAGCTCGACGTCACCGGCCGGGGCCGCTTCACCGCCGACGAGCTGTCCTACGAC
>NZ_JBPQTX010000909.1:0-268 GCF_051386555.1 Streptomyces sp. URMC 126 | reverse complement strand
CCTGTAGCCGGCCTCGTAATAGGCTTGATACTCTGCCACGGTCTTGTCGCCTTTTTGGGCCTTGTGGGCCAGAACGGGATCCAAAGTTCCGTCCAAGAGGTAGGGATAGACCGACTGCCATTCCCCGGTCCAATCGCTCAGCGGGCGGGGCTGAACCTGCTCATCTTGAAAATAGCCGTCGGAACTCGATTCGGTGGAAGCGTTATCATGATCATGGCCGTGGTCATGATCGTGGGAGTGACCGTGATCGTGAGAATGGTCGTGGGTC
>NZ_JBPQTX010000908.1:0-268 GCF_051386555.1 Streptomyces sp. URMC 126 | reverse complement strand
ATCCTGACCGGCGCTGCCGGGGTAATGGCACAGCTCGCCATGCAGCAGGCGATGGACGAGATCACCGACTACCTCAAGGCCATCGACGCCAAGGTCGACGACGTCCTGCGCGCTCAGAAGGATGCCGTGCTCGCGTACATGATCGCTGCCGGTGACCTCCTCGACGAGGCCATGGCCGTCCGGGAGAGCGTCGGGCGCGTCTCCGAGGTGACCTGGTCGAAGGTGCAAGGGGTCGGCTTCACGATCAGCCGGACCCAGATCTATGCCC
>NZ_JBPQTX010000907.1:0-268 GCF_051386555.1 Streptomyces sp. URMC 126 | reverse complement strand
CTCCGGGCCGGGACGCGGATCAGAACGTCAGCTTCCAGCTGTTGATGTAGCCGGAGTCGGTGCGGTAGACGTCCTGGACGCGCAGCTTCCAGGTGCCGGAGGCCGCCTCGGAGGAGGCGTTGACCGTGTAGGAGGCCCGGACGTCGTCGCCCGAGTCCCAGGAGCTGTTCTTCAGCCGGTAGGTGCTCCCGTCCGGGGCCACCAGGTCGATGACGAGGTCGCCGCGGTAGGTGTGGACGATGTCCACGTCCACCTTCAGGGTGCTGGG
>NZ_JBPQTX010000906.1:0-268 GCF_051386555.1 Streptomyces sp. URMC 126 | reverse complement strand
AGGCTGCACCGGCGGCTGGGCGCCGGCGGGATGGGCGTGGTCTACCTGGGCTCCGACCGGCGCGGCCAGCGGGTCGCGCTGAAGGTGATCCGCCCGGATCTGGCGGAGGATCAGGAGTTCAGGTCGCGGTTCGCGCGCGAGGTGTCGGCCGCGCGCCGGATTCGCGGCGGCTGCACGGCACGGCTGGTGGCGGCGGATCTGGAAGCGGACCGGCCCTGGTTCGCCACGCAGTACGTGCCGGGTCCCTCGCTGCACGACAAGGTGAGCG
>NZ_JBPQTX010000905.1:0-269 GCF_051386555.1 Streptomyces sp. URMC 126 | reverse complement strand
CTGCGGAATACTCCCATAATCTTTGGGATATAACGGGTACTGCGCTTACAAGCCGATCATATTGGCCACAAGTAGCCGTCTACATGCAAAACCCGAATCCCCAACCTCTCACAGACGACGAAAAGGTAGAGAACCTCATATCTTCCAACGTTTTTAAAGCCATAGTATGCAATGAAAATACGACTAAGCCTGCGCCACTAAATTTTCTTATAGGAAGTGCTGCTTATTTTGCAGGTGCAGATGCGTTCACCTTACAAGATCTCGTCATG
>NZ_JBPQTX010000904.1:0-269 GCF_051386555.1 Streptomyces sp. URMC 126 | reverse complement strand
CTATAGCCCTGCGTGGACTGCCGGAACGTCGGCGACGATGCGGGACTGGCTCCCTGATTGGGGCGATTTCGTGTATAACACGGTGCTGCGCTATGGCAAGGAGCGCAACCAGATCAAGTACTGGGAAATCTGGAACGAGCCGAACCTGCGCCGCTACGGCTACGAGAACGGTATTCATAGCATCGCCGACTACGTGCGCCTGCTGGACGTTGCTCGCGCTGCCGCCCGTGCCGCCGACCCCGAAGCCGTGATCGTGCTGGGTGGTATCA
>NZ_JBPQTX010000903.1:0-269 GCF_051386555.1 Streptomyces sp. URMC 126 | reverse complement strand
GCCTCACATAATCGCACTGCTGTGTTGGTTCCCGCAGCGCGCCGCTGGCGGCGATCCGCAGCGCCAATGCGTTTCGCACGATGTAGGATTCGAGCGAGCGCGTTACGGAACGCCCCTGGTCGGTGGCGCGCGATTGAAGCGCGTCGTTGGCCTGGTTGATGCCGGTCGTCGCCGCCCACACCAGCACCAGGCCTAACGGGAGCACTGCGGCCGAGAGGATAACGAGCAGCTTGCCGGCCGTCGGCAGCCGCTGGAACCAGCGCCTGACC
>NZ_JBPQTX010000902.1:0-269 GCF_051386555.1 Streptomyces sp. URMC 126 | reverse complement strand
ATGGTGGAGGGCGATCGCTGTGCCGTGATCCGGCCGCGGCTCGAGCCCGCGCTATGGTTCGCCGACGAGCGGATCCCCACCTGGCTGGATCGCCCGCCCGCGGTCGAAGGTTTCGGCTAGGTCGGGCGCGGAGACGAGGATGACGACCAGCGACCCGCGACGGACCCGGAGCTTCCGCTTGCGACTGCTGCTGGCGCGGCTGGTCGTAACCGGCGAGCGGCTGTGGCCGGCGCTGTGGCCCGGCCTCGCCGTTGCGGGCGTGTTCGTGG
>NZ_JBPQTX010000901.1:0-269 GCF_051386555.1 Streptomyces sp. URMC 126 | reverse complement strand
GTGATGCAAGGCGAAATGCTGGAATTCCCCGCAGGCAAGGACGGCCAGCCCTCCTTCGGCCTGGCGCTGAACCTCGAGCGCGACTCCGTCGGCGCCGTGATTCTGGGCGAGTACGAGCACATCTCCGAAGGCGACACCGTCAAGTGCACGGGCCGCATTCTGGAAGTGACCGTCGGCCCCGAACTCATCGGCCGCGTGGTCAACGCCCTGGGTCAGCCCATCGACGGCAAGGGCCCGATCAACGCCAAGATGACGGACGTGATCGAGAA
>NZ_JBPQTX010000900.1:0-269 GCF_051386555.1 Streptomyces sp. URMC 126 | reverse complement strand
GTTCAACAGCCCCCGCCAGGGCACAAGCGCCTGTGCGCCGCGATAGCGCACGAACTGCATCAGTGCCTGGCCTGTAGCCAAGGCGCCCGCCATGCCCCCGTCCGACGCAAGCGCGGCTTGCAGGCCGCGCATGTCCCCGGTGCTTTCGGCCAGATAGGACAGTGTGGCCCATTCCGCGTCGGTCAACGCCGTGCGGGTGGCCAGCCATTCGCCTTGCAGAATCCGGGCGACGCCGCCATGGCCGCTGCGCGCGAAGATCGGCAGCACCA
>NZ_JBPQTX010000899.1:0-269 GCF_051386555.1 Streptomyces sp. URMC 126 | reverse complement strand
GGGCAGCCTGGCCCTGGCACCTGCGCCGGACCGGGCGGCTGGACCGCCTCGGTCTGTGGCACCGGCTGGACCGGGCCGGCCGCCACGGCTGGTTGTCCGCCGCACTGATCCACCATGGTTTCCGCTCCGTACCGGATCGCCCGCCCGACACCGTCTACTGTCTGGACGGGCGGCACATCACCGATGTGGACGGCTTCTACTGCGCTCTGGGAGAAGCCGTCAACGGCCCCGGCGGCTACTTCGGATGGAATCCCGATGCCCTGGAGGAC
>NZ_JBPQTX010000898.1:0-269 GCF_051386555.1 Streptomyces sp. URMC 126 | reverse complement strand
CCATGAAGATCCGCGATGCTCTGCTCTCGTCCGGGACGGCGGCGCTCCTGGCCTTCGGCGCCCTCGGCGGCATCACGTCGCCGGCGGCCGCGCAGCCCGGTCCGGGCGACGCCGTGGCCCAGTCCACCTCGGTGGACGACGGCCGCACCGACAGCTCCAGCGCCTCCGTGTCCGCGCCCACTGCCACGGACAACGCCGAACGCGCCGGCAGCGGCAGCGAACGTGGCCTGGGGCGCTGCTGGAACGGGCGCGTCTCGGGCCGGGACTTC
>NZ_JBPQTX010000897.1:0-269 GCF_051386555.1 Streptomyces sp. URMC 126 | reverse complement strand
ACCCTGGGCCAGATGGTCGACGCGATCAGCTCGCGCACGCAGATCGAGCGGGTCAGTGGCCACAACGAATACGCGGCCAAGGCCTGCCCCGGGTTCAACGTACCGAGGTGGATGGAAGGTCGGGCCTGATGCGCGCTCAGCACCAGCGCCTTGACCATCAGCACGGCATCCATGGCCTTGCGCCAGACCTGCTCGAGAACCGGGCGAAACTCCTCCCAAGGCACGACTGCATCAATCTCGACCAGCGGGTTGTTCTTCGCATCCAAGCT
>NZ_JBPQTX010000896.1:0-269 GCF_051386555.1 Streptomyces sp. URMC 126 | reverse complement strand
GGGCTGGACTCCTCGGGGATCAGGGGCGAGGCGGCCGACGCCTTCAGGACGAAGGCGGCCGAGGAGCCTCCCCGGTGGTTCAAGGCGGCCGACGCGTGCGAGAAGGCCGCGGGCGCCTTGGAGGACTTCGCCGACACCGTGGAGTGGGCGCAGGGCCGGGCCAAGGAGGCGATCACAAAGTACAAGGCCGCCGTCAGGGCCTCCGAGGACGCGCGGACGGCGCACAACGAGAAGGTCGACGCGTACAACAAGGCCGTCGACGCCTACAA
>NZ_JBPQTX010000895.1:0-270 GCF_051386555.1 Streptomyces sp. URMC 126 | reverse complement strand
AAGACAGACTAGACGAGCAGACAAGAAGGAGAAGACGTCATGGACCATAACGACAGGCAAGCCATCGAGGGGCTGTTTGGCAAGCTCGGCCAAGCCGCCCAAGCCCAGCCTCATCGCGACCCCGAGGCCGAGGCGCTGATCAGTGATCTGATCGCCCGCAACCCCGGCGCGGCCTATTACCTGGCCCAGACGGTGATGGTGCAGGAACAGGCGCTGAACACGGCACAAGAGCACATCCAGCAACTGCAGCACCAGCCGCAGCCCCAGCAG
>NZ_JBPQTX010000894.1:0-270 GCF_051386555.1 Streptomyces sp. URMC 126 | reverse complement strand
CCCTTGCCCCGGCGTACGAACACCTTGTCGATGAACCAGTCGCGGCGGGCGGGCACCTGGGTGATCGACACATCGAGGACGGTCACCTCCTCGCCGCTCTCCACCAGGCGCACCCGCCGGTCCAGCAGCTCCCCCAGGACGAGGGTCTCGGTCGGGCGCTGTTCGAAGCGGCGCAGATTCACCACCCCGGTGGTGATGACCTGGCCCGACTCCACCCCGGAGACCCGGGTGACGGGCAGGAAGATCCGGTGCCGGCTGACCACCTCGACG
>NZ_JBPQTX010000893.1:0-270 GCF_051386555.1 Streptomyces sp. URMC 126 | reverse complement strand
AGCCAGGACCGCTACGCCCTGCAGAACCCGCAGCTGCTGCGGGTCCTGCTCGGCGGCCAGGACGACGTGCTCGCCCGCAAGGGCGCGATGGTCGCCTACCAGGGCCTGGTGGAGTTCGACGGGGAGTACCGGAGCGCCGGGCAGCGCCGCAGGCAGGCGCGCACCGGTGAGGGCCTGGACCTGATGCGCTGCTCCGGGCAGGGCACGGTCTACCTGGCCAACCTCGCCCAGTACATCCACATCATGGACGTGGAGTCCGAGGGGCTGACG
>NZ_JBPQTX010000892.1:0-270 GCF_051386555.1 Streptomyces sp. URMC 126 | reverse complement strand
AGCAGGAACAGCGCGCCCGAGATGAATCCGTGCGACAGCATCTGGAAGATCGCGCCCTGCACGCCCTGCTCGTTGGCGGCGAAGGTGCCCAGCGTGACGAAGCCCATGTGCGCGACCGAGGAATAGGCGATCAGCTTCTTCATGTCGGTCTGCGCCAGCGCGACAAGGCTGGTGTAGACGATGGCGATGGCCGACAGCCAGAAGATCGGCACCTGCGCGATGGCCGAGGCTTCCGGGAACATCGGCAGCGAGAAGCGCAGGAAGCCGTAG
>NZ_JBPQTX010000891.1:0-270 GCF_051386555.1 Streptomyces sp. URMC 126 | reverse complement strand
CGCCAGCTTGGAGGCGGTGCCGGGTTCGCCCTGCCAGGAGAACTCGGCCCGCCAGGTGCCGGGCGAGGCGGGTTGTCTGATCCAGTCGAGATTGACGCGCAGGCCGAGGACGCCCGCGATGGCCCATTCGACGTGCGGGCACAGCGCGCGCGGTGCTGAGTGCACGTACAGAACTCCACGTGTCGTCACCGGGACCTCCAGTGTGGGACAAGGTTCGCCTTCCCCAGCGGCCTCGCGCCCGTACCGGTCGCGCCCGGGACAGCACGTGAC
>NZ_JBPQTX010000890.1:0-270 GCF_051386555.1 Streptomyces sp. URMC 126 | reverse complement strand
GGTTGATTGTTCAATCACTTTGTCGAACAGGCGGATGTCCCTCCCTATTCCTGCCGCTCCCCACCGAGGAGGCATGGACACCTGCGGCGGGGGAACCGCGTAGCGCGGAATCCCACAACGGGATTCCCACCCGCGGTGGCCGCCGGGCCACGGACGGGCGGCGGTCCGCCGCCGACCGCGCACACGGCCCGTACGGCCCGCACGGGCAGCCGGTACGCAGCCCGTACGCAGCCCGTACGAGGCAGGGAGCGAGGCACCATGTTCAAACGC
>NZ_JBPQTX010000889.1:0-270 GCF_051386555.1 Streptomyces sp. URMC 126 | reverse complement strand
TCCGAGTGTGGCGCGGAGAGTCGGCGAGCTTGCGGCGCAGGACGGCGATCTCCTGCTCGAGATGGGCAACCTGGCCTGCCGGGTCGTCGGAACCCCGTTCGGGCCGGATGCCGCGGTTGATGTCGTCGTCGTGGGCTGCCACGGTCCTCACCTCCTCCAAGGGGAGCTGGACGCTTCCTGACCCTACCTGGACCCGTGGGGGTTTAAACCCCTAGATCACAAACACGGTCGGGGTGTGTCTGATCTTCACCCTTGCGCACTCCCTTACCC
>NZ_JBPQTX010000888.1:0-270 GCF_051386555.1 Streptomyces sp. URMC 126 | reverse complement strand
GTGTCGGGGGCGGGGGGCTCGGTGCCGTCCTCCGCGGGCGCGGGCGGCTCCCGCAGGGCGTCGGCGAGGGTGTCCGTCACCGGCCGGCTCCCCGTGCGTCGTCCCGGGGGTCGGCGCCGAAGTACGCGTGCTGGCCGCCTTCCACCGCGCCGTTGTTGAGGAAGCCGCGGTTGCCCTGGCTGTTGATGGTGGTGGTGTTCCGGGGCGTGGGGGCGGGCCGGTCGCGCGGCTCGGGGACGGGCGCGGCCGGGGCGGCCCGCCCGGCGTGGG
>NZ_JBPQTX010000887.1:0-271 GCF_051386555.1 Streptomyces sp. URMC 126 | reverse complement strand
GCCCAACATCGTGATCATGCTGGCCGACGACCAGCGCTGGGACGCGCTCGGTGTCGTCCAGCGCGAGCAGGGCACGCGGGGCCGGTTCCCTTTCCTGCGCGACGCCTTGCCCAACCTCGACCGGCTGGCGGGGCTAGGGGTGCGATTCCGCAACGCGTTCGTGGTCAGCTCGCTCTGCTCGCCCAGCCGGGCGGCGTTCCTCACCGGCCGCTACAACCACCTGAACGGGGTCACCGACAACCGAACGCCGTTCCCGCTCGCCGGCACGACC
>NZ_JBPQTX010000886.1:0-271 GCF_051386555.1 Streptomyces sp. URMC 126 | reverse complement strand
GACCGGACGCCAGGCGTCGGTCGTCGCCAGCTCGATCGCTGTCTCGGTGCTGGTCAGCACCGGTTTCGCCCGTCGGCCACTCTCCTTGAGCACGGCCGCGGTGGGGATGCCGCCGACCGGGACGGCCAGGACCAGGGTGCCGACGGCCTGCCCGAGGACGTTGATGCAGCCCTGGGCCTCCTCGTCGCCCGGGCCGCCGTCCGAGGGGCCACCCATCACCCGGCCCTTGGCGGCGATCAGCTGCTCGTCCAGCTGCTGCATCAGCATCGCC
>NZ_JBPQTX010000885.1:0-271 GCF_051386555.1 Streptomyces sp. URMC 126 | reverse complement strand
ACTTCACCCTCGACGGCACCGACCACGCCAGCCACAAGGAGCAGGGCAGCGTGATCCGCCGCTACATCATCCGGCGGAACAAGCACGCCGCGGACGAGCGCCTACGCGAAGTGGTTACCAGGGGCGAACGTAGCTTGACGCAGCGCCAAGGCCGCATCGTGACGCCGCCACCTATCAGCTACTGTGTACTGCCGTCGTCGAGTCCGGTGATGACTCTGACGTCCGCTTCGGACATGTCCAGGATCCCGGCGATCAGGCGGGCCTGCAACAG
>NZ_JBPQTX010000884.1:0-271 GCF_051386555.1 Streptomyces sp. URMC 126 | reverse complement strand
GCGCAATGCCGCGGTATGGTACACTGCGACGCGGCCAGATGCGATCCATGGCCCAAGCGCTGCACGCCGAGCCACAGGAGTTTGTGATGATCATCTGCGGTCGCGCGCCCGCGCGCATCGACCTCACCGGCGGCTGGACAGATGTATCGCCCTTTGCGGAGCGCGAGGGCGGCGCCGTCGTCAATGTGGCGCTGAACCGCTATACCTACGCCACGGTGCAGCTGCGCCCCATGCCCGGCGTCCGGCTTCGGTCGGCCGACTACCACACGAC
>NZ_JBPQTX010000883.1:0-271 GCF_051386555.1 Streptomyces sp. URMC 126 | reverse complement strand
CCGGATGGGGGCGGAAGGGGGTGTGCACACCGACACTGGCGCCGGTGTAACCGACACCAGCCAGGGTCGGCAGCCCGTGGCGGGCCGCGGCGTACAGCGCGGGCAGGGCGTGGATGCGGGCGGCGCGCAGGTGGTGCACCGAGTCGGGCTCGACTGCGGAGCCCCTTTCCCGAGCTTTTCGAGCAGGGGGTACCTCACGCGGGGAGCCGTTGGGAGCGGCGAGGAACAGCAGGTTTCCGGCGAAGCGCCGTCCCTTGCCGGAGTACCAGAG
>NZ_JBPQTX010000882.1:0-271 GCF_051386555.1 Streptomyces sp. URMC 126 | reverse complement strand
GTCCCGCGGATCGCCCGGCGCGGGATCGAGAGCAGCCAGCGCCTGGGTCGGCACAGGTGGGTGGGCGAGCGCACCCTGTCCTGGATCGCCCGCTTGCGCCGGCTGGTCGTCCGCTACGAGCGGCGCGCCGACATCCACCTCGCCTTCCTCACCCTCGCCTGCGCGGCGATCTGCTTCCGCTTCCTCCAAAGGTTCTGTTAGGCGCTCTTAAGAACTCGCTTTGTGGCGGATCATCCCGCTGACCCGGGTCCGGTCCTGCCCGCCGTTCGAC
>NZ_JBPQTX010000881.1:0-271 GCF_051386555.1 Streptomyces sp. URMC 126 | reverse complement strand
TCAACCTGCTGCGCGGCGCCTACAAGGGCAACGTGCTCGTCAAGATCTCCTGATGGCCGGCACCGAGCGGTTCCCGGGAAGGGGTCTTCTTCCATGATCGACCAGATGACGCCGGCGGCGCCGGCCAAGCCCCGCCGGGCCGGATTCGTCCTCGCGGTGTGCTGCCTCGCCCAGTTGACGGTGATCCTCGACGCATCGATCGTGAACGTCGCCATCCCGTCCATCCAGCAGGATCTGCAGTTCACACCGGGTAGCCTGACCTGGGTATACA
>NZ_JBPQTX010000880.1:0-271 GCF_051386555.1 Streptomyces sp. URMC 126 | reverse complement strand
GCTCCACATACGGCTCCCGGTGCACCGGGTGGCCGCCGGAGATGGCCCGCTCCCGCGCCAGCTCGGCATCGAACTCCAGGCCTAGCAGGATCGCCAGATTGGTCAGCCACAACCAGATCAGGAACACGATGACGCCCGCCAGGGTGCCGTAGATCTTGTTGTACGAGCCGAAGTTCGCCACGTACAGCGCGAAACCGGCCGAGGCGGCCAGCCACAGCACCACCGCCAGCACGCCCCCGGGGGTCAGCCAGCGGAAGCCGCGCCCGCGCAC
>NZ_JBPQTX010000879.1:0-272 GCF_051386555.1 Streptomyces sp. URMC 126 | reverse complement strand
AAGATAGACGACATTTTTGAGAAAAGCTTGAACTACGCGTTCGACGAAACACGAGGATATCTTACAAGCTGCCCAACCAATGTGGGTACGGGTATTCGTGCATCCGTAATGCTGCACTTGCCCGCTCTGGTGATGACGCAGCAGATCAGCAGAATTTTACAGGCAATTAATCAAGTTGGTTTGGTCGTTAGAGGAATTTACGGAGAGGGCAGCGAAGCTCTAGGGAATCTTTTTCAATTATCCAATCAGGTCACACTGGGGATGTCTGAGTC
>NZ_JBPQTX010000878.1:0-272 GCF_051386555.1 Streptomyces sp. URMC 126 | reverse complement strand
GACGGTGACCGGCTCGGCGTCGGTGCGCAGATCGGCGCCCCACCCGAACCCGTCACGCAGCACGGTGTACGCCCAGACGTCGCGCGCGGCCGCGTAACCGTCGGCGTCCAGCCGGCCCCGGCCGAAGGCGTCCCAGGCCTGTTCGAAGACGCGTTTGGCGTCGGCCAGGGCGAGCCTGGCCGGATCGGGTAGGCCGGGAATGCCGGTGCCGTAAACACGCATCAGGACGGGGACTGACAGGAAAGGCCCGTCCAGATCGAGCAACTGCAGCC
>NZ_JBPQTX010000877.1:0-272 GCF_051386555.1 Streptomyces sp. URMC 126 | reverse complement strand
ACAGAATGCTGGCGATCTTGGCATTTGGCGAGCCGTAGCCCCGCGCCACCTCGGTGAGGATGGGATCGACGACGCGGAGATCGGAAAGGTTGGGTTGCGGCATGAGTTTCTCCAGAGAGTGATTCAGGGATGGGATGGATCAGGCGGCAGCGCTGACCAGGCCGGCGGACGGAACCAGCAGCACCTCGATGCGCTCGCCCGCTGCGGCAGCTGTGCCGAGCGCTCGGGCCACAGGGCTCTTGCTGCCCACGGTCAAAGGCACGACGCGGCCC
>NZ_JBPQTX010000876.1:0-272 GCF_051386555.1 Streptomyces sp. URMC 126 | reverse complement strand
CCGCCGCGTCGACCTCGGGGTCTTCGCCGCCACCTTCGGCGACGAGCACTTCGACGACGAGGAGTGGGGCCCGCGCACCGACCAGGTGACCCTCCAGTACAAGGACCCGGCCACCGGGCGCTGGGAGAACGTCTCCCTCGACGAGAACGACGAGTCCGCCGGCTACGTCGGCTACTGGGGCGTCCGCCCGCACGAGACCTTCACGCTCGACCTGCGGCTGAGCGTCTCCGCCTCCGCCCCGGCGGGCCGCGGCATCGCCGTCACCTTCGGCC
>NZ_JBPQTX010000875.1:0-272 GCF_051386555.1 Streptomyces sp. URMC 126 | reverse complement strand
GTCCAGGCTGGCCGTCAACGAGGCGGTCGCGGGCGAACGCGCCCGGCTGGCCCGCGAGATGCACGACTCCGTCGCCAAGACCCTCCACGGCCTCGCCCTGGCGGCGGACGGACTGGCCGGCTCCGCCCACCGCCTGGACCCCGACACCCTCAGACGGCAGGCCGAACTCGTCGCCCGCTCCGCGCGCCGCGCCGCGGTGGAATCCCGGGAACTGCTGTCCGACCTGCGACGCGAGTCGGGCCTGGACGGCGGGGTGGACATCGCCGGCGAAC
>NZ_JBPQTX010000874.1:0-272 GCF_051386555.1 Streptomyces sp. URMC 126 | reverse complement strand
CCTCTACCCGCTCCTCGATCCCCGCGTGCAGGTGGAGTAAAGCCATGCTCAAGATCTTCCGCGACCTCCTGCGCTTCAACCTGGAATTCGCCATCGGCACGCTGATCGTCTCGATCATCGTCGTGTTGTCGGTGCTGTCGTTCTTCTCGCCCTACCCGCCCGAGGACATCTACGTCGTGGCGCCCGACGTGCCGCCGTCGTGGGAGTACTGGCTGGGCACCACGTCGCGCGGCCAGGACGTGTTATGGCAGATGACGGCTGCGCTGCGAAAC